>NZ_JBMQUD010000003.1:0-80886 GCF_057359045.1 Adhaeribacter sp. | reverse complement strand
TCTGATTCTGTAGCCCAGCTGGTAGAGCAATACACTTTTAATGTATGGGTGCTGTGTTCGGGTCCCAGCGGGATCACTGTTTGTAAAAGCCACTGAATTTCAGTGGCTTTTCTATTTATCAGGTTCCTGTTTTTATTAATTATCAAATAGATAATATTTATAGGTTCATCCATCCGGATGGTTCAATGTTGCCATTTATCGTAAGTTGAATTTTAGAGGTACATCGAACTTATTATCTTTCTCTTGTCTTCCAGGTGCCATTTTCATAAAGAATATCTTACCGAGATAGCTTGTCAATGCCTGACTTCAGTAACTCATCAATGTTTTTTTAGCATCTATTAAATCAGCCAATTTAGCTTCTAGTGTATCAGTTTTCTGAGGGCATTCTAATTTTAAAACGCTAAAGTCTGCTGTACCAAGCTCTTTGTTTTGCAGGCAATTATTAACTGCGGCTAATTAAGGCATGATTTGTTAGTGTTCTCCGTTCTGATGCTTTGTTTGTTACTTAAAAGTACAAAGAGAGAAGTTATACTGATTTACCGTTAATCGGGAAGCTAGATAATACCTGGGTCCAGCGCTATTATTTACAAATAAAGTAGGATGTAGAGGATATTGTTAATTCAGAAATAAAATGAATAATGAATGTTTTGGTTTTGATGACTTTATGCTGTGAAAGCCTCACTAAAATTTAGATTCTGATAGATGATAGCAGAACTTAGTTTGAATCCAATAAAGTTAATGATGATTTCTCTATAATGGGGAGCATTGCTTTTACCGATTTAATGCGGCAGTTTCTCGCGTAGTACCCCGTACAGGAAAGTGCCGGCAGTAGCCCCAACAATGGCCACCAAAATAGGCCAGTAACTATAGCCGATGTTCACAAACATCGGACCCGGACAAGCCCCGGTGAGCGCCCAGCCTACCCCGAAGATGGTACCCCCAATCAGGTAGCGCAACACAGACTTTTCTTTTGGGTGAAATACAATTAAGTTACCTTGGTAGTCGCGCAATTTATACCTTTTGATGAGGTAAGTAGCAATAGTGCCCAATACCACCGCGGTACCAATGATACCATACATGTGAAATGACTGGAAACGGAACATCTCCTGGATACGGAACCACGAAATTGCCTCCGATTTGCTCATAACAATACCGAACATAATGCCGGCCATTATAAATTTAATTCCTTTCAAGGTCTTTGCTTTAAATTTTGAATTGTTTTTAGTTAAAACTATAGTCTAAGTTCTTGTAATCAGGATTTTTTTGAAAATAGACTTAAGCGAATATCAGCTAATAGCCCTTAATAATTAAAAAATTATTTCTCTTTTTTCGGTGCTTACTTCCATTAAAAAATAAGCGGCAGCAGTACGAAGGTGGTAAGCAAACCACCAATAAAGAAGCCTACTACGGCTATTAGCGAAGGCAGCTGTAAGTTTGATAAACCACTGATGGCATGTCCGGAAGTACAGCCCCCGGCGTAGCGGGCACCAAAGCCAATCATAAAGCCGCCAAAAAGTAATAGGGAAAAACCTTTCACACTCAAAAGCGCCTCTAGGCTAAAAAGCTCCTTGGGCTGTATACCCTTTGGGGCAGATATACCCAATTGCTGCAAATCCTGAATGGTAGCTTGGGATATTTGCACGGCCTCGTTGCTGCTGAGGAGCTCCGACGAGATGAACCCGCCCAGAATTGCGCCGACTAGGAAAAGCAGGTTCCAGGTTTGGGAGCGCCAGTCAAAATCAAAAAACTTGACGTGTTTACCCGCCCCGCAAGCGGTACAAATGGTGCGCAGGTTGGACGAAACACCAAATGTTTTTCCAAAAAATAGTAGCAGTACCATCACCAAAGCGATCATAGCGCCCGACGTGTACCATGGCCATGGTTGCCTCAGTAATTCTAACATATCTTTTCTTTCTTTTTAATAAGCACCGGCAAATAACCCTGTCCGGTTCTAAGGTTTAATATTTTGCACCGCTATTTCTAATAGCTTTCTTTATCTGCCCAGTTACCAATGCCACCAGCCAGATTGTAAGCCTTAAAGCCTTGCGCCGACAGCTGTTTGCAGGCCAAGCCGCTGCGGTTGCCGCTACGGCAAAACATATAATATTCCTTGCTCTTATCCAACGTTTGCAGAACTGCTCTAAATTGAGGAGAGGTTACATCCAAGTTGCGGGCGCCCTTGATAGTGCCAGAGGCAAACTCCGCGGCGGTTCTAACATCCAGCAACTCGGCTTTAGCGGCCTGCTGGTATTTTGCTTTAAAAGTATTTCCGTCCAGGTCTTTGTAGTTGTTAGGAGCGGTCTTTAAAAAAATGAGCATATCTTTATCTGTTCAGTGCTTTTGGTGCTTTTATTTAATAACTGTACAAAGGTCAGGCGATATTCATCCGGGTTTAGTGACTTTGGTCACGCAGGAAAGAATATTTCCCAAACCGCACGGGTATCTGTATTAAGCAAGATTGGAGCAAAGTTTTAAATTAGGTTTTGCTCCGGCTCAGCTTACAATACATTCTTATTTCAGGGTAGATGGGCAAACGTAAGCGGTTTTGGGTACAGTTGTTTCCGAAATAGCCTTAAAGCCACCATCCACATTCACTACCTTATTAAAGCCCCTGGTTTTTAGAATAGAGGCAGCAATCATGGAGCGGTAACCGCTGGCGCAGTGCAGGTACATCTCCTGTTCCTGAGGCAATTCGGCCAGATGCTCGTTTAGGTAGTCCAAAGGCGCACTCTGGGCCTTTGCTACGTGCTCGGCCTGGTATTCACCGGGTTTGCGCACATCCACAACTTTCAGGTTATTATCCTGGGCATAGCGGCGGGCAAACTCATCGGCGGAAATGGAGTTAATGGTATCTATTTCTTTGCCTGCCTCTTTCCAGCTTTGGAAGCTGCCTTTCAGGTAGCCAATGGTGTGGTCGTAGCCTACCCGTGCCAGCCGGGTTACCACTTCTTCTTCGCGCCCTTCATCAGCTACAAATAATATGGGTTGCTGTACGTCTGGAATCAGCGCCCCCACCCAGGGTGCAAAGTTACCGTCGAGGCCAATGTTGATGGCGTTTGGGATAAAGCCTTTAGCAAATTCTTGCGGCTGGCGGGTATCCAGTACCAAAGCCCCGGTTTCATTGGCAACGGCTTCAAAGGCTTCCGGCGAGAGCGCCTGCTGGCCCTGCTGTAATACTTCTGCAATATTGGCGTAACCCTCGCGGTTCATCTTCACATTCATCGGGAAATAGCCCGGAGGCGGGAGCAAACCAGATGTCACTTCCTGTACAAATTCTTCTTTGGTCATATCGGTTCGCAAGGCATAATTCGTTTTTTTCTGGTTGCCCAGCAAATCGGTAGTTTCCTTGCTCATGTTTTTGCCACAAGCAGAACCAGCGCCGTGGGCCGGAAATACGATAATATCATCGGCCAGCGGCATAATCTTGTCGCGGAGTGACTCGTAAAGGTGGCAGGCCAGTTGCTCTTCGGTCAGGTCTGATTTCACGGCCAGGTCCGGCCGACCCACATCGCCAATAAATAAGGTGTCGCCGGTAAATAAACCATATTCTTTTCCATTCTCGTCTTGTAGCAGGTAGGTGGTAGACTCCATGGTGTGGCCGGGCGTATGCAGCACCTTTAGGGTTGCCTTACCCAATTTCAATTCTTCGCCGTCGGTGGCAATATGGGCGGTAAAGGCAGGTTGCGCATTGGGGCCAAAAACTATTTCGGCACCGGTGGCTTTGGCCAGGTCTACGTGACCCGATACAAAGTCGGCGTGGAAGTGCGTCTCCAGTATGTATTTAATTTTGGCACCGTCCTTAGCGGCTTTTTCCAGATAAGGTTTAATCTCCCGCAACGGGTCCACAATGGCGGCTTCGCCGTTGCTCTCGATGTAATAAGCGTCTTGGGCTAGGCATCCGGTATAAATCTGTTCTACTTTCATGGCTTTTATTTTTATATTTTAAAATATGTATCTATCAATTAGGTGCTCATCATTAGGTTAATGGTACCACAAATTTGGGAAGGTAATAAACTGATTACAGTGACTAAAGTCGCGCCGGTATTTAGGCGAAGAAAATTTCTTTGGTAAAGATATAGATACCCATTACCAGCACGAACCAACCAAAAGAGGTCTTTAGTTTTTCCGCATGAATCTGGGTAGACAGAAAGGTGCCCACGAATATCCCGGCAATAGAGATAACCGAAAATATAGCCAGGAACAGCCAGTTAATTTCATAGTTATAAATGTCGCCAATGAAACCCAGCAATGATTTGGCCGCTATGATGAGCAGGGAAGTACCCACGGCCATTTTCATATCAAGTTTACTGAATAGTACCAGGGCCGGAATAATTAGGAAGCCTCCGCCAGCGCCTACTAGCCCCGTTAAGGTGCCTACCACCAGCCCTTCTGCCAGAATACCGGCGTAATTAAATTTTGGCTGCGGGTGCTCGGAGTGGGGAGCTACATGTTCCACGCTCATTATTCTGTCAGCATTATCATCCGTGGGTTCATTGAGCTTCCCTTTATAAATCATGCTGATAGAGGCAAATACCATTAAGGCAGCAAAAAGCAGCATTACCATCAAATCTTTAGTCACGACTAGTTCGCCGATATGAAACAGGTTTTCAGGGATGGCCGGCACCAGGTAGCGGCGGGTAGCATAAACTGCCACAATAGAGGGTAAACCAAAAACAAGGGCCGTTTTCAGGCTGACCAAACCTTTTTTATAAAATTTATAGCTGCCCACCAGGCTAGTCAGGCCCACGATAAAGAGCGAGTAAGCGGTTGAGATGACCGGGCTCAGGCCAATTAAGTATACCAGCACCGGCACGGTTAAAATGGAGCCGCCCCCACCAATTAACCCTAAAGAAAGCCCAATCAGGAGGGCCCCGATGTATCCAAGTATTTCCATGGTTATGATGTTTTAAGGAGTACGGTACAAAGGTATGGCCCGGGGTAAGCCGGTTCAGTGACTATTATCACCGAGGTGCGGCGAACCGCGGAGTGGTAGGTAGAAAAGGAATAATATTTAGCACCGGTTGACTAGGGGGGATTTTGCAATGTGACTAATGTAACTGATTAGGTGCTGTAAGGGCCTCTTTCATTTAATAAAGCCGATCTCATTAAATATATCTGGTAGACGGGAGTTGTTTGGCTCAGGCGGCCAACCACAACTGGATTTTACAATTACTGAATCTTAAAATTTAAATTGTACCCTTAAATTCAAAAGAGATGAAAAAAACATGGGAAATACCGGGTTTTGATTGGAGTATTATACAATACCGGAACAATTGCCGGTACCATAGCCTTGGTGCTACTGGTAATTTGTGGCATTTTTGTACTAACCAGCCTGGTTGGATATTGCCCTTGGTACGCGTTATTTGGTTGGAATGCCCGGCATAAAACAACAGGGCACCAGCATTGATTCACTTCCTGATAGCCGCATCATCTGTGCTTAGACTACCAATATTAATGAATGAATATTTAGCACATTTTATTCGCTACCCGGAAAGTAAAAAAGGAGCAATCTTAGCTAAACGCTTCCCAGGTCATGCACTTCAAGGTAACTGCGGTGCAGGGTAATGGAGCCGGTTTGTTCCAGCTTTTTCAGGAGCCTAGAGATTACTTCGCGGGAGCTGTTGAGTTCATCGGCAATTTGCTGGTGCGAGAGCCGAACTTCTTTGCCACTAACTTTAACATGGCGTTTCAGGTAAAATACGAGGCGCTCGTCCAGGCTTTTAAAAGCAATGCTATCCAGGGTTAGTAGCAGTTCTTCGAAGCGTTGGCGGTAAGAAGCAATTACAAAGTTGTGCCAGCTTTTGTACTTGGCCAGCCATAACTCCGACAAGTGCGATGGAATCAGAATTACTTCTGAAGATGTAACGGCTTTGGCCATAATCTGGCTCTGTTCGTCGCGGACCGCACACATCATCGAAAGGGCGCAGGCATTTCCGGGTTCCAGGTAGTACATCAGAAACTCATTGCCTTCTTCATCTTCCCGGTATATTTTCAGCAACCCACTAAGCAGCAAAACGGTAGACCTGATGTACTGTCCGGTGCGCAATATTTCTTCGCCTTCCTCCAATTGTTTCAGGGTGCTTTGGCTTAAAATTTCATCCAGTAGTGGCGGCTCAAACTGAGGGAAGTGCTTCCGTATTATTTCTTTTTCCATGGTTTTCATAAAGATAATTTTAGCAGTACAGATTTCTTCCTTCAGATAATATTTTTGATTAATGGTTAAATATCAGACAATCAGTAAATCCGTACATCAGTAAAAAACATATCTGCCCAGTACAAAAAAATCTGGGCAGATATGTTTTAGTTTATCAAATTACCAAAATACATAAAGTCTTTTCAGTGATATTAGTCACACCACTGCCTGAGCATAGACTATGAGGAAACAACAGCTTCTTCCTTGTACTTTATGCAAGTAGCTTTTATTGATATTATTCTTGCAAGATTACAAACCTGAATTTTAGACGTACTCTTAACGAGGTAAATTTAAGTTAATCGTTAAATGCTTTAGATCTATTCTTAAGAATATATACTTTTGAAGAAATCCAGCCAGGTTCCAGAATAGCCCTTCCGGATGCATTTATGCCAGCTTGGTTCCGGTACATTATTGTATCTAAATAATAATATTGGGAAATATAATTTCTTAAATCCAGATAGAAGTTATTACTAGTATCTGCTTTTGAAATATCCAGTAAAGCAACTGGTTCGTTTTCCTGGATATTTTTTAAAAATCTTTCTTGGTAATATTTTAACTGAGTAATTCCCATATGACCCTCTGGCCGCTGACTATGGGATTCTCTCGTGCCCTGAATTAAACCAGTTTCCAGGTAATATACGCCATTACTACCTAATATATCCTGAAAGCCCCAAACTACTAACTTATCGTTAGGTTTAGCATATTTCAAAATCCGGATACTGGCCGGATTCTTTTCCGGAAGGTTTTTATCGGCCAAAACTTTTGCTAACAGAACATTGCCTGGCAGAAGCAAAAGGATTGATAATACTGCATAAAAAACCAACATTAATATCGAGAAGTTTAGTTGATTAGAGGTATTAATTAACTGGAGATAAAACGCATTAAGCAAAGTTAATGGCAGCAATAGAAATAATTGGTAATGCGGAAACTCCCAACCTTTGCCTATTGCATAATAAGCCGCTAAAAATAACAAGTGAACAAACCAGAAAAGCTTATTTGTAAGTTTTAATTTTTGGTTTTTACTGGTTAAATAATAGTAAATACCTATAACCGGAATAATGGCCACTATAACATAATAAGGAATGGCACTTTGGGTATATTTTAAAATAATCTTAAGTGGGGCTATCAATGTATTACCCAAAGGCACAGCACTGCCATAAACTATATTGTTAAGGATATAGGATTGCCAGAAATCATAGAGAGCCTTAACATAAAATAAATAAATTATGGTAATTATAGTTGGTGCTAAACCAGTGGAGAAAAAAATCAGTATTGCTTTTACTTTACCCCACCCCGTTGTTAACCGGTTAAGTAAAATATCTATTAAAAAAAATAAGCCGATTATAAAACCAATAGGCAGACTTTGCAGCTTACTAAAGGGTAGCAGTCCTAATCCTATTCCTGCCCCAATTAATATTAAGTTTCGGGGTTTTTTATTAAACAGAGCATATAAATAGGTAAGAACCGATAATAAAAGAATAGGAACATATTCACTGCTATAAAAATTCAGGTCGAAATGGCTGGTAAGAAAAAGAAATATAATTAATGGTACTATTACCATCCTGGCTACTGTTTGGCTAAAAAAGTATTTTATAGCAAAATAGGTGAAGTAAATAGCTGGAATTAATAAAAAGATATTACAAAAAAGTCTGGCAGTAGCAAATGATATTTTAATATTAAATAAATAAATTAATCCTAACGGAAAAATGTTTAAGGGGCCGCTGGTAGTTCCATCCACAGATAGCCAAAACCGTGGGTCATTGATTAAAGTGGCGGCTCCGGCTATCCACTCCGCCTCATCCGGATTTATTTCGCCTGCGGCATACGAAGGATATCTAAGTATTATCAACCCAATGGCGGTGATTAAAAGGAAAAACTTTTCTGAACCCAGCTTATTATTGTTGCTGCTTAAGCTGAGCCAAGTACTATATAAAACTAAAAAGATAAACGGCAAACAAATTAATATCCATCCCAGTTGAGCATAGTCGCCGGAATCAATTATAAAAGAACTTAATCTTTTTGATAAGGTACTTGGATGTTCTAATATCTGGAGAATCATAATAGTAGTTATATTAAAACAAAACCAAAACGCACCTTGCTTAAGCCAGAACTATTTTGGTTTAATATTAACTGTTCTATTCTGAATAAGGCAGTTTTGGCAATTTTACTTGTATAGTACAGGTTAATACAGCATTTGCTTTCCGAATGCCTATATCATGGTTTATAAATTCAGTTAATTTAATTACCTAAACGCACTTATAGTTAATTGCTATTTCAGGCAGCAACTCCAACTTTTTGTAACAACAGTAATAATAATCTAATTTTTTATAAAAAAAATTTAATATTCAAGCTTAACTGTTGGTAAATTATTTAAATTGTTGGGCAATTAGTATAAACATCAAAAAGTATAATTTCTTTATCTGACTAAATCTTTACCGTTAAAATAATGAAACCTTTCTTTAACGCAGCTCCTCTGGTATTGCCAAGAGAATTAGTTTTCTCGTCAACGAATCAGCCGGTAAAATCTAAATGGCATAAATTTGCCTGGTTTATGGTTGCTTTGGGTATTTTCTTTCGGCTTTTCCACTACCTGGATAACCGCTCTTTCTGGTTAGATGAAATTTACCTGGCTACTAGTCTGATTAAAATGAATTTTTGGGAGCTAACGGCACCTATGTTGGAATATGAGCAAAAGGCTCCAATCTTGTTTCTCTGGCTGGAGCGGCTCTGCGTACTGCTTTTTGGCAAATCCGAAATGGCCTTGCGCTTAATCCCTTTACTTGCGGGAATTGCTTCTTTGCTCCTGTTTATGCCAGTGGCCCGTTATTTTTTAAAGCCCTTGGGCGTAGTAGTGGCCTTGGCCATGCTGGCCCTGGCACCCCCACTGATTTATCATGCTGTAGAAGCCAAACAATACAGCACCGAACTGCTGGCCACGATAATAGCTTTATATTCATTTACTCGCTACCATCAAAAAAACGATATAAAAGCTTTACTAAAATGGGGATTAGCAGGAGTCGTTCTGCTCTGGTTTTCTTTTTCTTCTATTTTTATACTGGCGGGTATAGCAATTGGCTGTAGCCTGTACTACTTGATAAAAAAGAATTGGAAAGCTCTGTTTCGCTCACTTATTCCTTTTACGATGTGGCTGGTAACCTTTGTAATTCACTTCTTAGCTTTTTCCGAAGAACATATCCAATCGGGGTGGCTGATAGATTGGTTCCAGCACAAGGATGCTTTTATGCCTTTCCCACCAACCGGTTTAGCCGACCTGAAATGGTTTTTCCAGATGATTTACCGGTTTATGAACTACCCCATGGGTTTATTATGGTTTACGCCCGACATCCACGACAATATTATCATGCGCAATATTTTCCGGATGATGCCCTTGTTTTTACTGTTGTTAATGGTTGGAATGTTTATATGTTTCCGACAAGATAATAAACGCTTTTTTATTTTAATCTTTCCGTTGGTGTTAACACTGCTGGCATCCGGGCTAATGTTTTATCCCGTCTATGATCGTTTGCTGGTATTTCTGGCACCTCTGGCTATTTTGTTAATGGCCCGAGGCTGCGAATATTTAACGAATTTGTTGCCGGCCAGGGCTAAATGGCGGTATTTGCTGCCAGCCTTGTTACTGGCGGGTCCATTTTATAATGCAGTAGTGCAGGTAATTAACCCGGAGCTGATGGATACAGAAAAAAATGTGGGCATAACCCGACAGCACCACCGCGAATCTTTTCTTTACATTAACGAGCGCTACCAACCTGGTGACGTGGTATACGTGTACTGGAATGATTTACCTCCCTACCGTTTTTATAAAGCTACTTATAACCTGAAATACACCGCCCTGCAAGGGAGAGATGTTCGATTTATTTCAAAGGATATAAACGATTATTTTAATAAACTTAGTCCGGATTTTAAACCTCTATTAGGCAAGAAAAGAGTCTGGCTGGTTTACGACAGACATTTATTTGTAAATATCGGCGACTATCTGGACCGGCCAACCTGGTATTTTGAAGCCAACCTAAAACAGCCGGGAAAAATGTTAATCCACAACAAGTTTGCCGCTATGAGCAAAGAAACAGATACTTACCGGACTACCTATACTAATGTAAGTTTATTCGATTTATCCAGTAAATAATTTTGTTTACTTTAACTTTGCTTGGCTCGGATCAGTGGCTTGGAGTGTATGAAGCTTGCCGCCTTGATTCGTTTTAAGGATATTGTCTCTTACTTTTTGAGCTATCTATTGTCAGGTTTTGTTTCCCTTTTCAGCTTTACTTTTTATATCACCTTACCCTTTTGCCGAAAATGTAGGCAAGCCCCGTATTTGGCCGTAGCAGTACCGGTCAAGTGTATGTTACCGGCCGGCAAGCCGGAGTGGTTATAATGCTGCGGGATAACAATAACGATGGTGTAACCGATACCAAAACTACAGTTGCTACCATTAAGGATGTGCATGGATTGGCAATTAAAGGCACTCAGTTATACAAGATAGCCATAAAAGATTTGTTTGTGGCCAATATGAATATGGCTGGCACCTTAGGTCCCCTGCATTTTAATCAACAATTTACCGGATGTAGATCAGCATACAAACCGTACCATTGCTTTTGCCGGCTAAACATTATGGTTGGCCTTATATTTACGGAGAAGGCAAATACAAACCCGGTGATAGACCGGATGGCGACACGACTTACACCCAATACCGGCCCACTTTAACCTATCAGGCGCATGCGGCACCAATGCAAATGGTTTTTTATAAGCTTCCAGGTACCGGCACCAGTACAACTAAGCCTTTCCCTCAAGAGCACCACAACGATGCCTTTGTTGCTATGCGGGGGGGGGGCGGAGTAAACAATTGGGTTACAAAGTAATGCGCTGCATTTTGCAAACGGATGACCAGTGCGGTTTGATGATTTTCTGAATGGTTTCCTGGTAGATAAAAACCGGGCGCACTTTGGTCGCCTAATGGGCGTAGCAGTAGCTCAGGATGGATCCTAGAAAGGTATTTGCGTCAATATAAAGGCTGTTTGAGACAGTTTGCTTGATTGCAAATAGAGAACGAACATAATAGGGCGGAACTGCCTTAATGTACTTTGGCTACCTGCCTTCGGGGATGTTATTACAGCTAAAAAGTTTTAATTATTTAATTAACGGTTATAGTTTTGTCTCTAGGGATCACGAAAGATAAATCCCACTCATTTAAGACCGCCATTTATTTTTAATGCCAAACCCTAAAATTCTGTTTTAATTTACAAGGCTCATAAATTAATCCGCTTAACCTAAGGCCAACATCCCTTTGCGCTCCAATCCTGGCAATGATTAATTAAATTGTACTTAATCTAATGGAATTAGGGATTATTTTGGGGCTACAACGCTATACAGGCACTAATGTTTAGTCCTGGCCTAAAACAAACTGCTTACCCCAATCAAAATTGATTTTATTTAACAAGTTAACGCGTTCGGGGAGTAGTTTATCTTTTTCCTGGCGCATGCGGCTTACCCATTTACCCAATTTGGGATCTCGGCTCCATTTAACCGGCACGCGGGTGTGGCCAAATTCCTGTTTAAACTGTAGCAAACGGTTGTACATTTCTTCCCAGGCAACTACGGTTTTGCGGCTTACTTTCCAATCAAAGCCCAGTAAGTCTAATAATTCTACTTTTTGGGCCGAAAGCTCGGGTTTGGCAATTTTCATGCGATACACCCAGGCGGCTAACTGCTGATTTTCTGGCCATTGGTGGGGCACGCGCGTATGACCAAATTGTTTTTTAAATTCAGCTAGTGCCTCGTACATTTTCATCCAGTAGCCTTCCTGTACATTCCACGGAAACCGTATTTCGTTTAGTTTGGCCAATCTTTCTTCCGATAAGTTGCCTTCGTAAAATAATTTCCGTTGCCAGCGGGTCCAGCGTTGTAAAACCGGGTTAATTTTTAACGAAACCTGACAGGTGCCGTAAACCTGGCGGTAAATTTTCAGGCGTTCAAAATTAAGGTTCCATTGGGCATCGTACTTAGATTTTAATTGTTTTAAAGTATCGGTGTGCCACACAAATCCTAACTGGTCTAACTTCTTTTTCTTTTCAGGGCCTAATTGTCCATTAGCTTCTAACCGCCGTTGGGAGGCTACCCAAGTACCCAGGGCTTTGTCTTCTTTGTAATTTACGGGTACAAAACTGTGCCCATGTTTCTTTTTAAATGCGCGGAGTTGTTTGTACTTTTCGTTCCATTGGTTCTTTTTAATGTTCGAAAAACTCCAGATAAACCCAATTTCGTTTAGCAACTGCTCCCGTTCGGGCAATAATATTTTGTTCTTTTTGTTTGTTCTTTGGTTTTCAATCCAACTGGTTAGCTGTTTAAATTTACCGGGTACGCGGCAGTGGCCGTGTTGTTGGTAAAACGCCAGCAGTTGTTGGTAATACTGCTGCCACTGGGCATCGTAAATAGCCTGAATGTGCCAAACAAAATTCAGTTGGTTCAGTTTTGCTTCCCGGTCGGGCCGTAATTTATTTGTTGCTTTTAGCGTACGTTGTACGCGCACCCAGTTTGCCAAAGTTTTATCCTGTTCCCATTTTTGCGGCACCTGGCCATGCCCGTAGGTTAGGTAAAACTCTTTTAGCCTGGCATACATCAGGTTCCAGCGCTGGTCGCGGGTAAAGGTTAAATCCCATTCAACGCCTAACTTGTCCAGGAGATTAAACTGTTCTTCGGAAAGGTAATTTTTATTCTGAATTTGCCGCAGCAGCCAATCTTTTAAAACTTCGTGTTTGGCATCATCGGGCAGGGCTAAGTGGTTACTTTCTTTGTAGAATTGCGTTAACTGATGATACAGGTGGTCCCAGCTATTATCAAACTCCGATAAGTCGGCTTCTAAAGCGGTAAATTTCTCTTTTAGTTCGGCCGGAAGTTTGTCTTTAATTTTTCTTTGGATTTCGAGCCACTTGAGTACTTCTTCGTCTAAATCACCGGGAACTGGCAGTTGGCTCGTCTTTTTTTTCTGAAGATAAGCTTCTAATTTGTTGAAGTGAAGATGCCAGTTTTCGAAGAACCTGCTATTAAACAGTTCTTTCTCTAAAATTCCCATGACCAAAAGAAAATTAAGTTTACTTCGGTTAACTTTTAATAACTTTTAAAATTTTCTTATTACGTAAACCGTATAATTATTTCATAAAATTATTAAATGAAGTAAAATTGCGCCTGGGCCTCAAATTACGAATTAAAATAGGTTCTTTCTAACCAGTATCTGACTTTATGCCACGATTTGTATTATATTGCCTTAACTGGCACTAACTTTTGTGGCTTTCCAGTAATAAATGCTGGTTATTAAAAAGCCATACGCATAAACTGTAAAAGTTGATTAAATCAGAACTAAAAATTTTGCTTTCACTTAATAAAGATTTCGGGTTTAAAATTACGGTTTATTTTCTGGTTTCAGCAATTAATAATTGATTGTACCATTACCTTTGTGTAAACATTTTTTAACAAAAGGTTTATATTTTACCTGGTTGTATAATTACTAGGGCCATAGCACTGGATGCGCGCGTACGTTACCCTCCTGGTTAAATGGCTGTTTTGCTCTTTTGTTCAAGTCTAATCTGGCATGGCCAAGTTCAATCTTTTACTCAGAATAAATATTGCCGGTAAATAAATGCTGGCTGGTTTAAAAAATATTCTGTCTGTCATTAATGGCAACCAACTAACGTATAAAGCGGGAAAATTCCTCCGAAACAAGTATCTGATTATTGCCTGTCTGTAGGCCGGATCATAAAAAAAAACTAGGTATGCGCCGACAAAACCTGTTTTAATATTTATAAACTGGTTATAATTAATTAAATTGCTTGCGCCCATGCCTTTGTAATTTATCAAATTTACCTGTATTTCTTAAGTAAGTATAATAAGCAACCTGCTAAATAAAATTATGCGTTTACCTTTTTATTATCTTGATTAAAACAAAATTTTTAGAAGAAGAGTACAGAAGCATCTGGTGCTATAAACAACTGAAAAACTTTTTATTTTTTATCTTTTAATTACTACAAATCCACCTATTTACCCAAAAATTATGGTTAAACAATTATCTTTTAAAGTAAAGTGGCTTACCCTTTTGCCATTATTCCTTTTTCTGGTGGCGGGGGCTTTTGCTCAAGGTATTGCCGTCAAAGGAAAGATTAGCAGCAATACCGGTGAAGCGCTACCAGGGGTTACAATTGTGCTAAAAGGCTCTACTGTAGGCACCACCTCTGACGTAGAGGGAAATTATTCTATTAATTTGCCAAATAGTAACGGCACCCTGGTGTTTTCTTACATTGGTTATGCCACTCAAGAGGTTGTCATAAATAATCGTACTACTATAAACGTTACTTTGGCTATGGATGCCAAGGCTATGGAAGAAGTAGTAGTAGTGGGTTATGGTACCGTTAAGAAAAGTGATGTGACCGGATCAGTATCATCTGTAAAATCAGAACAATTAACTGCTTATCCGTCTATTGGTACTGTACAGGCTCTGCAGGGCCGATCGGCCGGTGTACAAATTCAGGCCAATAACGGCGAGCCAGGTTCTACCTTTAAAGTGCGTATTCGGGGCGGGAGTTCCATTAATGCCAGCAGCGATCCTATTTATGTAGTAGATGGTTTTGTAGGCGGCGCTTTGCCTCCTCCGGAAGACATAGAATCGTTAGAGGTGTTAAAAGATGCTTCGGCAACTGCTATTTATGGCTCGCGTGGGGCCAATGGCGTGGTAATGATCACGACTAAAAAAGGACAAACCGGCAAACCCAGAATTGAATACAACACGGCATTTTCTACGCAAACTGAAATTAACCGCTTAGAATTATTGAATGCCGCTCAGTTTACCGAGTATATTAAAGAAGTAAAGCCGGCTTTTGAATCGGCTGGTGCTGATACCGACTGGCAAGATAAAATTTTCAGAAGAGGTGGGATTCAGAACCACCAATTATCAATATCGGGGGGGAGCGATGCTGTAAAATATTACTTATCGGGCGCTTATTACGATCAGAAAGGAATTATTTTGAATTCGGGTTACGATCGGTTTTCGGTTACCAGTAATGTTGATATAAAAGCGAGTGAAAAGCTTAAAATTGGGCTTAACCTTTTTGCCCAAAGAGTTAACCGGAACCAGGCCAGAACCCAGGAAGGTTCCAGTGGGCTTACGCCTGGGGTAATTGCTTCGGCTTTTAAATTTGAGCCCGACCAGCCTATTTATGGAGCTAATGGCTTATTTACCATTGCCCGGCTAAGCGACCCGATTGATAACCCGTATGCGATTGCTACACAATTGGTAAACGAATCGGTTACAGATCGGGTACAAGGAAACTTATACGCCGAGTACGATATATTTAAGGATTTAAAGTTCCGGACTACTCTTGGGGCCACTACCAGCAATGGCCGAGTTGGTACTTTTACACCTACTACCCTAAATGTGGGCCGCTCGGTAGGAGGTGAGGCAACCGTAGATGGAACGAAGAATACCCTAATTTTGAACGAGAATTACTTAACTTACAGTAAAACGTTCGGCGACATCCATAATTTTTCTATTATGGGCGGCTATTCTTTTCAAACCTCCAACAATGAGAACTGGGGTGGGGCAGGCCAATCATTTACAACCAATGCGGTTTCTTACTGGAACCTGGGTGGATCTTCCGTTAGGCAAAGCCCCACTTCTGGTCTTATTGAATCGCAGTTAAGTTCTGTTTATGGCCGATTAAATTATTCTTTATTGGATCGGTATCTGTTTACGGCTACGATCCGCCGGGATGGTTCTTCTAACTTTAGTAGAAATTATAAATGGGCTACTTTCCCTTCCGGAGCTTTTGCCTGGAAAATGTCTAACGAATCTTTTATGGCTAATATGGTTCAGATAAGCCAGTTAAAGTGGCGGGTTAGTTACGGCCATACCGGTAACCAGGGTATTAGCCCGTACCAAACGTTAGCCAGGTTCTCAGATGTTTATACCATTATCGATGGTAAACCAGTATTAGCCGTACGGCCTACCTCCGTAGCCAACGAAAACCTGACCTGGGAAACTACCAAACAACTTGATATAGGTTTGGACCTGGGATTATTTAATAACCGGCTAAATTTTGTAGTAGATTATTACCGGAAAGTAACGGATGATTTGTTGTTTAGCGTGCCTTTGCCGCAATATACTGGTTACCCGAGCCAATTGCAGAATCTGGGTTCGGTAGAAAACAAAGGCTTTGAATTTACCGTGAATACCAGAAATCTGACGGGTGCCTTCACTTGGAGTACTGATGTTAACGTATCAACTAACCGCAATAAAGTGCTGAAATTACCCGGCGGCAATCAAATATTATATGCTTCTGGTCCGGGGCATTTAGTTGGCTTAGGCGAAACCCAGATTCTACGGGAAGGTTATCCGGTAGGGAGTTTTTATGGCTGGATTTACGACGGCGTTTACCAAACAAGCGATAACTTTATACCCGGCGGAGGCTTTGAGCAAGTGGCAGGAGGTGAAAAATTCCGGGATATTAACGGCAAAGATGCGCAGGGTAATTTAACCGGTCAGCCCAATGGTACATTAAACAGCGATGACCGCACCATTATAGGCAATCCAAACCCAAAATTTACCTGGGGGCTGAATAATGATTTTAGTTTTAAAGGTTTCGACCTAAATGTATTCTTCCAGGGTTCGCAAGGCAACGATATTTTAAGTTATACTCTCATGGAGTTGAACCTGTTGTCGGGTATAAATAATGCTACTACGGCGGCTTTAAATCGTTGGACACCTACGAATACCAATACTAATGTACCGAAAGCAGCCACCGGACGTACCCGCCGGCTTTCTACCCGCTGGGTTTATGATGGCAGTTATGTGCGTTTAAAGAACCTGGCTTTGGGTTATAATCTGCCTAAACCGCTTCTGGAGACCCTGCGCATTAATAAACTAAGGGTTTATATTAGTGCTCAAAATATTTTGACCTTTACCAAATACGAAGGCTATGACCCGGAAGTAAATTACTCATCAGAAGGCAGTGTTAATAGTAACCGTAACCTGGGCTTGGATTATGGTAGTTATCCGAATGCCAAATCTTATACCGTTGGGCTTAATATTGGTTTTTAAAACAGTATTTTTAAGATAAAGCAAATGAAAATTTCTATAAATAAATTTTTTCTGTTTACCCTTACCGGCCTTCTTTTCAGTTGTGCCGATTTAGAAGAAAAACCAGTTGGTTTGTTGGCACCCGAAGGTTTTTTTAACAACACCAAAGATGTGGAAACGGCTATTTTTGGTGCTTACGGCTGGATTGCCAGCGAACGGCTTTATGGCCGGCAATTTGTAAGTGCCTTAATGCTCCGGAGCGATATGGTAGATATAGGTGACCGGGGCACACCAGCCGAAAGGCAACAGGTAAACGATTTTAATATGGACGATAACAACGGCATGGTGAACCAATTCTGGCCTTATTGGTACCAGGTAATCAGCGCTACTAATGCCGCTATATCAGGCGCTGAATCGCTGAAGTTACCCGAAGACCAGATTAATCCGCTAATTGCCGAAGCACGTTTCGTTCGGGCTTTCAGCTATTTCCATCTGGTGCAGGTTTTTGGTGATATTCCATATATCGATTTTTTTATTACTGATCCTAATACAGTAAAATCTATTAGCAAAACGCCACAGGCCGAAGTATATATTAAAATTTTAGCTGACCTGGAATTTGCCAAACAATGGTTGCCCGACCGACCAAACGGGAATGTACGCAGCCGGCCATCTAAAGGAACCGCTGCGTCTTACTTAGCTTCGGTACACTTAACCATGCAGAATTATAAAGGTGCCTACGACGAAGCCAAATGGGTAATTGATAACAAAGGGCGTTTTGATTATGATCTGATTGCCGATTACCAGGATTTGTTTAAAGCACCCCAGCCGGGCAACTTAAAAGAGCATATTTTTGCCATTGATTTCCTGGGCCTGCAAAGTGGTTCGGGCGGAGCCAATGATGATATTATGCCTCCTATGACCGGCGTAAGAGGAGGCGATGCCCCCCGGAGTGGCTGGAGTGTATGTGTGCCGTCGATAGCCGTATTTAACAACTGGGATGCGCGTGATTACCGAAAAAAAGTAAGTTTCGACGAAAGCATTCTGATAGGTGGGGTAATGCAACCTTACACCCAATTTCCAAATACCAAGCGTCCGCACATTGCCAAATATGCCCGCTTTGCCGGCACTTCCAATTCAGAAGGCCGCGATTCGGATCAAAATTATGCCGCTATGCGTTATGCCGAGGTCCTGTTAATTGCTGCAGAAGCTTTGGCAGAAGTGAGTAATGGACCTAATGCCGAAGCCATTGGGTATATAAACCAGATAAGAACCCGGGCTCGCAATGCTGCCGGTCAGCAAAATAGTTTTCCTGAAAACGTAAGTTTAACGGCTGGTATGAATAAAAGTCAGTTTATTGATTTGGTACTAGAGGAACGACGCCTGGAGCTAGCTTTTGAATACAAACGTTGGTATGATATAAAGCGCCGGCAATTGGGCGATATTGTCTTCAAAGGTCCTAATTCCTTGGAGCCCCATCCTAATTTTTCAGCTAGCCGCGACTACCTGATGCCCCTTCCCCGGACCGAACTTCAGATTAATCCTAACCTGGCCCCGCAAAATCCGGGTTACTAAGTAAAACTTAGCTATCAAAAGAAAGGCTTTGATATTTATCAAAGCCTTTCTTTTTTATTAGTTTATGGTTTAGGCTTTTGAAGCTAAAATAAAGCGGGAAAGCCAAATAGTTAATCTCCGGTAGCTTTTAAGGTAAATTTTGGATCAACAAATTCCCATTCTTTTATGTGCGAACAACGGTGCTCTTTTTGGGCAATGGCCGCAAATTGCTTAATTAGTTCTGGATTTTGAGCGGCCACATCTTGTTTTTCGCCCATATCGGTGCTTAAATTATATAATTGCCAGGGCGCATTCTTATCCTGCCGGACATTGGTCCTAATGCCTTTCCAGTTGCCCATCCGGATAGCCACCTGGCCACCTTTTTCCGGAAATTCAAAATAGAGGTAATCGCGCTTTTTCTGCAAATTATCTTTTCCGAGTAAAGTAGGCAACAAAGAAATGCCATCGTTGGCTGGAGCTTTTACACCTAATATTTCGGCAAAGGTCGCCATCATGTCGTGCTGCACCGATATTAAATCGCTTACTTTGCCGGGGGCAATTTTACCGGGCCAGCGTGCCAGAAAAGGCTCCCGGATGCCACCTTCGTACAAATCGGTTTTTAGACCCCGGAATGGCCCCACACTGTTAAAAAAGGCTGCCTGTACGCCGCCGTTAAAAGTAGTACCATTGTCGCTCGAGAACATAATAAGCGTATTTTCGTCGAGGCCTTGCTGTTTTATAACTTCCAGTACCCGGCCCACTTGTTTGTCGAGGTAAGTAATCATGGCAGCGTAAGTAGATAAAGGATATTTTACCGGAATGTAGCCTTTCTCGCCCAGGTAAGGCTCTTCTTTAAACTGACCGATATATTCTTTTACAGCTTCGGGCGGGGCCTGCAACGATACGTGCGGGGCTACAAAAGGTAGGTACAAAAAGAAGGGCCGGTTTTTATTTTCCTGAATAAACTGCACCGCTTTGTCGCCCATTTTGGTTAAGGCGTAATCTTTACCAATATATTGGTCAAAGTTGGGGCTTTTGCCTATTTCGGCTAGCTTGGGGTGCACGTCCATGACCGGGTTGTTTAATTTATCCCATTTGCCGTTTTCCCATAAGTGTGTCGGGTAATAATTGTGGGCTTGTTTTTGGTCGAGGTAGCCGTAAAAATAATCGAAACCTTGTTTGTTCGGGTCGCCGGTGCTGTTATGCATCCCCAGGCCCCATTTGCCAATGGCCCCGGTTTTATAACCGGCTTGCTGCATTAAGTGACCAATGGTAAAAGTGCCTTCCGGTAAGGGCATCTGGCCGCCTTCCAAATCGTCAGAAAAATCGCCTAACTCGTAATTGCCCCGGATATAAGATTTACCCGCATTGCGGCCGGTTAGCAGCATGCAGCGGGCCGGCGCACAAACCGGGGTACTGGTATAATGTTGCGTAAACCGCATACCTTCTTTGGCCAGTTTATCTAAGTTAGGAGTTTTAATTTTCTGCTGACCGTAAGCGCCTAGTTCGGCATACCCTAAATCATCGGCATAGATGTAAATGATATTAGGCTTTTTTTTAACTGAAGAAGTGCTTTTACTGGTTTGCGCATAGGTTACAGGTACGTTTAAGAAAAATACCAGCAGGAGTAAATATACCGGTGGTATTCGCTTAAAATTTAAATATTTTACCATGGGTAGGTTCTTTAAATATTAGTTGGATAAATATTCTGACTAAGCATGAAACAAGCGTAAAGGCTGTTTTAAACATTAAAGTTGGCAAGAGCTAAAATGAACGAATTGGTTTTGTTAGTTACTGACGGTAGCCCAGCGGGCCTTGTACACGTGCATACCCGGAAAAGCCAAACTTTTGCTGGGGTTCAGGAATTTAACATGATACGTCCACCAGCTTTCTTCCGGAATGGTAAATAGGAGTTGGCCGGTTTGGGGGTGTTTCCCGAAGCTTTTTACATTAGCGGTGCCGGCTAATTCGGGCAGTTTGGTAAAGACAGCAGTTTTAAGGTTAAATACCCAAGGGCTGGTGTGTTCGGTCAGGTATAAGGCGTTGCCGTCCGGCGAAAGTTGTAAATCATGGCCCGATTCACCGGGAATTTTCCAGGTCTTATCTAATTTTAATTTCGGGGCCGAGGTATTCCAATCCTGTAATTTGTACTGCCGCAGTTCACTATAACCCAACGCATAAAGAACTTGTCTTTTATCATCCCAAACCACGCCGTGGCCCGAAAATAAACTATCTCTAAATATTTCTTTTTCCGGCTGACTGATGTTAAACAACGCTACACAATTTCCATTCTTTTTGGCAGTAGAACCCGCTACGGCTACGCGGTTGTTGGGTAAAAGCTCTATTGAATGTGCATTGGGCACGTACGCGTAAAAAAGGACTTTTTTATCAGCACGGTTTACCAGGGCCACACCGCCCGACGAAGAAGAAATCAATATTTGCTTCCCCTTGGCCACTACTTTGCTATCGTCTACGGTCCGGAAATAAGTGGTGCGGTATTTTTCGGGTAAACCGGTGGCGGTGCGGGCATCCCATTGCCAAACTACGGCCGGAATACTGTCTTTAGAGCGTTGGTAATCTACTACCAGTACCAAGCTATCGCCGCAAACCAATAATTCGGAATTATTCTTTTGGGTTTGGCTTTGCCCGGCCGCCAACCCCAAACAGAATATCCCTAAAAGCCAGCATTTAAACCAAGAACAGTTTGCCATAGCCGGTTTAATAAATAGCGTTCTGGGTTAAGTTAGGATTTAAATCGCGTTGGGTTTGCGGAACCGGCCACCAATAATCGCGGGCCGCATTAAACGTTCTTTTTACAATAGCCTGGTTTTGCGAATTGTAAATAGTTGCATTCATATTTTGCTCGGCGGTTTTCCAGCGGCGAATATCGGTGTAATAAAAGCCTTCGCCAGCCAGTTCTATTCTTCTCTCGGTCCGGATTATTTCGCGCATTTCTTCCTTGGTTTTGCCAGATGGTACTTGGTATGGATCTAAACCGGCGCGTTGGCGCACCTTGTTAATAGCCGCGTAAACGCTGGCATCGGGTCCGGCGGCTTCGTTCTGGGCTTCGGCATACATGAGTAAAATATCGGCATAGCGCATTACCATGTAATTCGTTTCGGATTGGCCGGCGTTTAATATGGCGCCACCGGCTTCGCGGTCGTAAATACCGTATTTTTTAAAGGTATAACCGGTTATTTTAAACGGATTGGTAGCCGTAACGGGTGCGCCCATGTACATATCGCCGGGGTAAACAATACTTTGATAAAAACGGGGTTCGCGGTTTTCGTACGGTTTGGCTGGGTTATACAACGGCGATTGCGTAATGGGTAAGCCGTCTTTCATGTAATAAGCATCTATTAAATTGCGGAGCGGCGCGTTGGTATTAAACTGCCGGACGATTAAATCGAAAGAATTGCCGGTTTGTTCCGGGGCTTTAAACTGCACATCAAATAGTACTTCCTGGTTGTTTTCGTTGGCCGGTAAAAACAAGGTGCGGTAGTTCGGGAATAAATCGTAGCCGGCTTGCGGCGCTAAATCCATAACAGCCTTGGCGGCATTGGCCGCAGTAGTCCATTTGCCTAAATCGTTGGTGGTATTTATAAGCGGGCTAGCCTCGAATAATAAAACGCGGGCTTTAATGCCCCAAGCGGCACCTTTGGTAGCCCGGCCTTTATCGGCAGCGGCGGCATATTTAGCGGGTAAAACGGCGGCGGCTTCGTCGAGGTCTTTTAATATTTGTTGTACTACTTCTTCGCGGGTATTGCGCGGCAGGGCGGCCTGGGTGGCAGTATTGGGCTTATCCAGAATTAAGGGCACACCACCGTAGTACATTTCCAGCATGGCATAGTACAAGCCTCTTAAAAATTGGGCTTCGGCTTTCATTTGCGCTTTTAAGGTTTCGCTCATGGGCACCTTGTCAATCTCGGCCAGCAAGGTGTTGCAACGGCCAATGCCGCGGTAACTATCCGTCCAACGATTATTAATAATTTCGGCGGTACTGGCCGGGCTGGCGGTGTGGGTACCTAAAGCAATTACATTAAAGCCAAAGGAATTATCGTAGTTGTAGGCATTGGGCGTGGCAGTTTCTTCCCACAGGGGGGTGGCTGTACCGCCAAACAAACCGTCTTCTTTTAATACCGCGTAGCAACCGTTTAAAGCGGCTACGGCATTTTTTTCCGAAGTCCAGTAAGTTTCTTCGGTATAGCGGTCGTACGGTCGGGTCTCAAGTAAATCTTCTGAACAGCCCAGCAAAAGCGCACTGCTTAAAAGAAGGCTATATATTTTTTTCATGGTATGCAGGGTTAAAATCCGGATGAATAATTAAAAAGTAGCGTTAATGCCAAAACTGAAAGTTTTTACCGAAGGATATTCATATAAATTATCCTGGGTAATATTTTTCTCAGGGTCGAAGTCCCGGAATTTGGTAAAGGTGAGCATGTTTTCGCCGTTTACAAATACACCCAGATTGCTTAAATGGAACCTGGAAATAAAGGTAGCCGGCAAATTATATTTTAACTGAATATTTTTTAACCGCAGATAAGAGCCATCGCGCAACCAGAAAGTAGAAGGTTGGAAATTTTCGGTAGCGCCGGTAGCAGTGGTTAAAAGCGGGAATTTCGCGTTTGGTTTATCCGGCGTCCAGGAGTTGGTTATCCATTCGTTTGTTACGCCGGCCCCGTTGTTAAAAGGCGTAGCCAGGTTAGCGGTGGGGTATAAATCTACGCCCTGTATGCCCTGGAAGAAAGAGTTTAGGCTAATGTCTTTATAACGGACATTGAGGTTGAACCCAAAAGTATATTTGGGAATGGTGCTGCCGGTTATAATGCGGTCTTCGCCATCTATTTTGCCATCGTTGTTTTGGTCTTTGTACTTCAGGTAACCTGGTCTTACGGCATTGCTGATTTTGGCACTGCTATTTACTTCATCCTGGTTCTGAAAGAACCCTTCTACCTCGTATAAATAATAAGAATCAAGGGGATAGCCTTCGATGGTAATGCGCCGGGTGCCTATTTGCTTAGCGCCATTTAAATCAACTACCTTATTTCTTACATAACCAAATTCACCGGCTACATCATAAGAAAAAGCCCCAATGGTGTTACGGTGCGATACGCTAATGTCATAACCATCATTATCTACAACGCCAATATTACTTTGGGGACCGGTTAAACCGCCCACTTGGGCCGGAATATTAACTTGCCGTAAAATATCGGTGGTCCGCTTTTTAAAAACATCAAACGATACATTTAGCCGGCCATTCCAGGCCGAAAAATCTGCCCCGATGTCATAAGTATGTGTGGTTTCCCAGTGTATACCCGGGTCTACGGCATTGGTAACGGCTGCTCCGGCGGCAATGGTATTATTGAAAGCATAATCAGAACCTAGATTTACTGTAGTAAGGTTGCTATATAATGGCACAGCCTGGTTGCCCAGTTCACCGTAAGAAGCCCTGATTTTAAATAAATCGACAAAACTTAAGCTACCTATATTTTTAAAGAAGGCCTCCTGATCGAGTCTCCAGCCGGCCGAAACGCCATAATACGTACCCCACCGGTTTCCTCTACCAAAGCGACTGGAGCCATCGCGGCGGATAGTCGCATCGAATAAATATTTTTCTTTGTAGTCATAACCAACCCGGCTGAAATAAGATAACAATACATCTTCGGTACGGCGGCCACTTACCTGCGGGTTAATAGAACCGGCATTAATATCGGTCAGGGTGTTATCGAAGTAACCGTATACCTGGCTGGAAGAAAAGCTATTATCAAATTTGGTGTAACTCATACCACCCATCGCCGAGAGGTTATGGGCCTCGGCTAGTTTCTGAGTCCAGCTAAGCGTATGAAAAGCCGACAGATTTAAATTATTCTGGTTGTAAACGTAAGAGTATGGAGTAGGATTAAAGAAATTGGGTACTTTGGTAATTGGGTGGTAAGTAGTCATGTAAGGATTAAACTGACGACTAGCTCCGTTTAATTCGTCGGAGGCACCATCCAGTTTATCTACGCCTAAATTGGCACTGTAAGTTAAATTAAAAGGCAGGGTTATATCGGCAAAAACTTTGGCGAGCGTACGCACCGAAGCATGTTCGTTAAGCCCTTCTTTTAGCATCATGTGGGGGTTGGCAATAACGTTTTGGCCGGGCGTAGTAAAAACTGTATTGCCGTAGCGGCCATCTTCGAGGTAAGAAGCAAAAATAGGCAAGGCCCGGAAAAACCGGTTTACAAAAGCCTCGGTCCCCTGCGCGGGCTCGGTATATTTGCGGTACATACTTTTAATGGTAGCACCTACTTTTATTTTTTCGGTTACATTAGCGGTGGCATTTAAATCGATGGAGTACCGATTGGCATGATTGGCGGCTATAAAGATGCCGTCCTGGTCCATGTAGCCCAGGGCCAAGCTATACGTTATTTTATCGGAACCACCCGAGAACCGCAAATTGTGTTGCTGCAGATAACCGTTTTTAATAATCTCATTGAAATAATTCCGATTAGGATAAGCATAGGGATTGGTAACCATGCCATTGCGGTATTCTTCTATCTGGGCATCGCTGTAATCTACTACGGTTTTGCCTTCGTTACGCAAAGCCTGGTTTTTGCTTTGCATATAAAGGATGGGATCCCAAACGGCATCGGGTACAAAGGTGGCTCTTTGTATACCGTGCGAGAAGCTATAATTTATCTCACTTTTGCCTTTTTTACCGCCTTTGGTAGTTACCAGAATAACGCCATTGGCCGCCCTAGACCCGTAAATAGCCGCCGATGCATCTTTTAAAACCGTAATGGTCTCGATGGTGGCTGGGTTAATATCGTTCATGTTATATTCAATGCCATCTACCAAAACCAACGGGTTGTTGTTGTTGGTGGTACCTACCCCTCTAATCCGGATAGAGCCGGCATCCTGACCGGGTTTGCCGCCGGCCTGGTTAACCCAAACGCCGCCAACGCCGTGCAACGCCTGACTGGCATTGGTAATGGGCATATTTTCTTTTTGCTTCATGCCCAGCGTAGAAACGGCACCCGTCAGGTTAACTTTCTTTTCGGTACCATACCCAATTACCACAACTTCTTCCAGGGCTTTGGCATCGGCTTTTAAGATAATATCCAGGGTAGTGTGGTTATTTATAGCTATTTCCTGCGTCATAAAACCAATAAAGGAGAATACCAGGGTTCCTTTGCCATCGGGTACACTTAAAGCATAAGTACCATCGGCGTTGGTGGCCGTACCAATATTAGTGCCTTTTACTACTGCTGTAACCCCCGGTAAGGGCTCACCGGTTTCCGAAGAAACCCGACCCTTCACCGGCACATCGGCTACTTGGGTTGTACCCGCATAAAGTTCAGCAGTAACAGCGTTACTGGTTTCAGTAGCTGTAACCGGCTTAGATAAAGCAGAAGAGGATAAGCCAGGATGATACGCGAAGCTTTGGGCTTGCAACGTACCCCCGTACAAACAGCTGAGCGCTGCAGTTATACATAGGAGATGTAAATTGTTTTTCATAGCAATTATGATAAATAGAAAGTAAAAATTAAACCTGTGCTGCCGGTAATAAATGCGCTGCAAAAATAATTCTCCTGTACAATACCGCCTTTCATGCGCTTTAGGAAAATATGGTTTACTACCCGCAGGTTGTTTTCGCAATAGAAAAAGTAATCTACTTCAATCAGGTACGCTTAAGCAAACAATTATAAAATCAGAAAGAATATTTAGCTATTGCCTCTGGAATGATGCGTATAGCTATTGAGCATAAATAAACTGTTCCCTAACGGCCTAGTTTATTTGGGCAATTAAACTGCGCAGGCATAAGGCAGTATTCAGTTTTGCGGAACTTAATTATCGTGATAATTTAATAATATTTATAATAAATTTTAGGTTTTTTTAGCAGATACCTGCTCCTATAAACTAAAAGTATGCACGAACCTATTTTCGACATTTAGCCAACCTAAACCTGTTTGTACTACCTGCCGGTTAACAGAATATTAGGAGCCATTTTACGTTTAAAGCATAATCAGATTTTTTTATTCTAATTTAAATACATTAAAATTTTAGAGTCAAAATTAAACATAGCCTACCCCGGGATCTTATTTTTTACTTTATTATATTATTAAATTAATTCTGCTTAAACCATCGCATTGTAATACTAAAAGGGCCACTTTTTAGAATCTCACCAATTTTTTACCGAATTATTTCCGGAGTAGGAGTGGGTAAAACAAAAGGTTTTGGCAGATAGGTATTTAAAGAATTGCAACCTCTAAAATATTTATAGAAATGCGTAAACCGCAAGTCGGTTACAGGCCACTGCCGCTAGATAAGGCGCCATTTATTTTGCTAACTATTATTAGCCTACAGTATAGGAGCGTAGGCGACAATAAAGCCAATGAATAAAGCGCATGAATAATATCACTTATTATTTAGGTGCTTGCCTAAGGAGTAAATAAGAATAATAAAGGGTTAAACATGAATTATCCCGAACAAATATAGAAAGCAGATAAAGCAGAAAAGCGCCCCAGAATAATCACAGGGCGCTTTTTTATATTAATATTTATTTTACTTTTTAGTATACTCTCGTAAGGGAGGTAAACAATTCAGGGCATTACATCTCCCGGGCAGCAATAATTAGCCCTATGCCAATTACAAAAAACAGCAACATTAGATTAAGAAGTTTACCCGTGCCCGCCGGGGCAGCTTTAAATTCGCGCCAGATATAAATTCCCCACAGAGCGGCCACGACCGTAGCGCCCTGTCCTAAACCATAAGAAATAGCTGGTCCGGCTTTACCCGAGGCAATAATATTAAACGCCATGCCAATGCACCAGATGGCACCACCCAAAATACCCATTAAATGGCTGCGGCCGCTGCCCCGGAAATAATCGGCGTACGACACGGGAGCTCCTTCCAGCGGCACCTTCATTAAAATGGTATTTAGAATAAAATTGCTTAAAAAAATGCCCACGGCAAAAAACACCACGGCCGTATAAGGTGTTAGTAAACCTGCTTCGGGTTGGGCAAAATCTTTTGCCATCGATTTAGCGACAAAGCCGTAGAACAAGCCCATTAAACAACCACTTACCACAGCCAGCAGTAAGCCTTTGGTAGATACTTTTTGCGCCGTACGCGCTAAGCGCCGATAAGCCGCGGCGTTTAAAATAATAGCCAGCGCCACTAGGGCCACGCCACTGAACAAAACCGTGGCATTACCAATGGGGTTATCAGAATAATTATCGATTACACCTAAAATTAAGGCAATGCCAATACCCACCGGAAAGGCAACCGACATGCCGGCAATAGAAATGGCCGCGGTTAATAAAATATTGGCAATGTTAAAAACGGCTCCCCCAATCAGCGCCGACCGGATA
Organism: Adhaeribacter sp.; assembly: GCF_057359045.1. Lineage (NCBI taxonomy): Bacteria > Pseudomonadati > Bacteroidota > Cytophagia > Cytophagales > Hymenobacteraceae > Adhaeribacter > Adhaeribacter sp. The sequence goes on along the minus strand of NZ_JBMQUD010000003.1, from coordinate 52,706 downwards.
TTGGCCGAATCTGCTTGCGCTATATCATCCAGAAAACTGCGGCCCTGATTGCCGGTACTGCCCAGCGTAAAAGCAAAAAGGATGGATATGATTAAAATGCCGATTACATAATCCCAATAAAATAATTCGAAACGCCAGTTTTTATCGGCTAATTTTTGGGTATTGGCCCAGGAGCCCCAGCAAAGCATGGTAACAAAACAAAAAGCAACGGCCAAGCCGTAATTTTCCAGTATAAACATGGCGGATGGGTAAGATTAAGGTTTTTGGAAGAGGTTTAAATTAAGGAAGAGTCGTTTTTGCGGGCTGATCGGCATACAATATCAGGTCGCTAAGGTTTACCTGGTAGCCTTCGGGGGCATTAACTAACTTAAGCCGGACGGTATGTTTTTGTTTGGGCAATTGGTATTTCCAGGCTAAATCGTACCGGCGATTGGTATAACTTACCGGCAAATCGACCGTCTGGAATAATTGTCCATCGAGAAAAACTTCCATTTTTAAAGATTTGTCTTCGGGCAAGTTATTATTTATTCGTTTGGCTTCGCCCCGCACCACAAACCCAATGCCTTCAAAATCAAAAGTAAACTCATTTTGTAAGGGTTTCCAGACACTGCGGCGCTCAGTAGGATAATGGCCGTCAAAGCTTTTTTCGAACCGGACCGGCTGCGGGTTTTGGGAAATTATTTGCACGGCATCGGCTGTTTCGCGGCCGCCGTGGCGTTTAATATTTTGCAAAGCATGTTTGTACCCGATTTCGTATACATCTTGCAACGACATGGTGGTATATTTAAAATCGATAGGCTCGGCAGCGGCTAACCCCATTTTCCAGTACGCCGGAATTTTATCGTAGCCCAGCACGGTGCCCAGAATACCGCCCGCCGACGACGGATTACAATCAGAATCCTGACCGGCGCGGGTGCTGATATCCATGGTTTTGGAAAAATCGCCGTTGCCGTAGAGCAAGCCCATAATTACATAAGCCGCATTTACTTTGGCATCAATATTAAAAGGCACAAACACGCCTTCGGGGCAACCCACATCATTTGTCCATTTCTTTTGCACTTCAAACCAAGTTTGTTTCCAATCGTTGGGGTATTGTTTATGCCAGGTTATTACATCGTTCATGCACTGGTAAAATTCACTTTGTGCCGGAATGGTTTTAAGCGCTTCGGTAACGATAAAAGGAATATTATCGGAAGTAAAAGCCAGCGCATACATGGCACCCATGTATACGCCGCCGTACCAGCCATCGCCGTAGTTCATGATGTGGCCAATTTTATCGCTAATCTGCGAAGCGGCGTTGGGCATGCCCGGCGACATTAACCCGGCAAAATCGGCTTCAATCTGGTAGTCAATACAATCGGCGTGCGGGTTATTTAGCCAGTGCCCCGATTGCGGAGCCGCTATGCCGTGCTGAATATTATACCGGCCAACCTGATTGGCGTGCCAGAGCATATAACCAGCATTGGCGTAAGCATCGGCAAAATCTTTTACGGGGGCATCTAAACCTTTCTTTTCGAAAATATCCACAAAAGTCAGGTCCATGTAAACATCGTCGTATAAACCTGGGTGCTCTTTCATGGTTTTTTCCAGGTAGCCGTCGTACCAAACTATAGGCACATAATCGTTAATCAGGGTGCCGTTAAATCTAAATTCGGTTGGGCCGCCAAAAGTAACCCCAATGGTTTGTCCGGCCCAGCCGCCTTTAATTTTATCGCGCAGCACTGCTTTAGATAAGGTTACGGTTTTGCCAGCGGCTGCTTTACCGGTTTCTTTTTTAGCCTGGGTTTTAGATTGCGCCTGGGCCGAAAAAAATAAGAAAGTTAAACTAAGAATTAGTGGTAGCGTTTTTTTTATTTGCATAAAACTATGTTGGAGGTTCTGGTAATTGCTTGTGGTTGAATATTTTTTACTTATATTTTTATTTTATTGCCATATCATCCATGAGCCGGCCAATTTCTTCGTAATTAACGCCCGGTTTAAATTTTACATAGGCGTGGTTTTGGGCTTTGCCCGGTACCCATTGGTTGCTGCCATCGAGGTTTACCTGGCAGTAGCCATCTCTCACCAGTTCAAAATATTGATCGGCTTCTGCTGTTAATAAAAATACGGCCACCTGATCCCAACTGGCCCGGCCTTTGAAATTGTTGTAAAGCTCGTAGGCCCGGTAAACCGGATTAACTGGCGTAAGTTTGTTTTTTAAATATTCGCCGCCGGTTATAATTTTTTCGCCCACTTCCCAACCGGCAAATATTACCGGCTTTTCCCAGTTTTGGAGGCAGTAAACCGTTGAGCCGGGGTCGGGGCGGTAAAAGTTGGCTTCTTTGCCTTCGGGGAACTGGCCGCCCATACACAGCCATTTCGCCACTTTTTGGTTTACCAGTTCTTTGCCGCTTAACGGTGAATATTTATCGCCGCCTGATTTTAATAAATTTTGCAGATTGGTTAAATGCCCAATAGTAATAATAACCACCGACGAATCCGGACTTTTGCTTAACAATTTACGATAGAGAACCGTGGCATCTTCGGCTTTTTCATGAGATTTTAACTTGTGCGGAAATTCGGCGGCCACCTGGCGGGTATAACGGGAGTGATTTTTTAAGTTGGGCTGATCTTTTAGTACCCCAATAGGTAAGCGCGGTCGGCCATAATATTTATTCATGGCGGAAGTGCATTCGGCGGCGTACGGGTCGTCGCTGGTAACAATTACCCCGATAAAATTTATTTTCTTTTGGTCGGCTAAAGTGTGCACCATGGCCAGGGCTTCAGCATCGTCTACATCTGAGTCGATATCGGCATCCAGAATAACCCGGACCTGGGCAAAATTATAATGACAAAAGAATAAAATCAGGAATAATATATTAAGCGTTTTCTTCATGTTTGAAATATAAATCTTTTACAAGACTAAATCTTTTTAGTACCGCCAGCATTTAATTGCCTTGGTTCAGGTTTCAGGCTATTGGCAAGTAGTTTTAAATAAATCAGGACTTTTGCAAAGTTGTCGTTTTAATCTTTAAATCCTTCCTCTACCCCCGCCAGAGGGGGACCTTTCAATAGCTTTGTGAAATACCTATAAATTAAGAATGGGGGCTATTTATGCAAAAACAGCACCCGCTCTTAAATTATTTAATAATTCTGGTTTTGTGGAAAGGGAGCCGTTAAGCGGTCGATTTGGTTTTGAGGAATCGGCCGCAGCAAATGGTGCGGTTGAATATTTTGTCCGGCGGCAGAATGAGCTTTAATTCGTTCCAGGGCTTTGCCGGTTCTAACCAAATCGAACCAACGGTGCATCTCGCCGGCCAATTCCCGGGCCCGTTCATCCAGAATCATATCAATATTTAGCTGGGAAGCACTTATGGATAAATCAAAACCAGGGCGACTGGCGCGCTTGCGCACTTCGTTAAAGTACGTTACAGCTTCGGCGGTATTGCCCGCCATCATCAGGGCTTCGGCGGCAATTAAGTAGGTTTCGCCTAACCTAAAAACAATAAAATCTTTATTGCCCCGAGCTTCGTTTACGTTGGGCCGGGTGGGGTCCCAATATTTTAATAGTGTGGGGTGAAACTCTATTTTATCTCGCCAGATCTCATCTACCGGGTCGTTTAATTTTTTACCAGCTGGTAAAGTAGCCGCATTATTATAGTAATAATCGTCGAAAGTGCGCCAGATATCAGTCCGTTCATCTTTTTGGTCATCAAACAAACTCATCAGAAAAGGGGTAGGCGCATACCGTGAAAAAGGTCGTCCCCATTGCAGCACCCGTTGCATACCCGGAATATCGGAATAAGAATTCTGGAAGAATAAGTGCGACTGGTTGCCGGCACCCGAATTAGCCGGATCGTTTTCGTACTGCACCGAGAATATTATTTCTTTATTTGTTTGGTTCGTATGCAGAAAAATATCGTTGAAAGTAGGCACCAAGCTGTAGTTGGTCTGGTCGGCGATTACTTTTTTGGCGAAGGTGGCGGCGTTGTTCCAATCCTGCGTAATCAGGTAAACTTTACTTAGCAAATGCTGCGCAGTGCCTTTCCGGATGCGACCCCACTGCGGATAATTGGGGTCCAAGTTGGCTTCGGCGTACAGCAAATCTTCTACCATTAATTTATACACTTCGGCTTTGGGGGTGCGGGTAGCTTCGGTTATTACGCCCTGGGTGGGGGTAGTCATTAACGGAATATCGCCGAACTGCTGCACCAGCCAGTAATAAGCTAAGGCACGAATAAATTTGGCTTCGGAAACGGCCCGTGCTTTTCGCTTCTCATCCATTTTTATAGCTGTTGCCGACTCAATTATGGTATTGCTGATATTAATGATTTTGTAACAGGTAGACCAGATATTTTCCACTTCACCCGAAAAGGAGTTCAAATCCGGATCGTAAAGGTTAAAAGGTAAGCCTAATGTGCCTTTGCCGTGCGTAAAAATATCGGTACCCAGAATGGTTAACCGGAAAGGTTCTTCCCTTTCGCCGTAAATAGCCCGTAAATTAGCATAGGCAGCATTTACGCCGGCGTTCAGGGCCGGCTCGTCTACGTAAAAATTTACTGGGTTCAAAACCGATTTGGGATCTTCTTCCAGAAAATCTTTGGTGCAGGCCTGGCTCCCGAGTAACAGAATAAATAATAAATATATTTTCGTTTTCATTTTCTCTAACTTAAAAATCCCGATTCTTAAAAACTAACATTCACGCCCATTAAAGCCATTTTGGTACTGGGGTAGCTATCTATGCTGGTGCCGGATTCCGGATCCCAACCTTTAAATTTGGTGAAGGTGAAAGGATTCTGGGCGCTCACGTAAACCCGTAAAGCCTGAATGCCGATGCCTTTTAGCAAATTTTCGGAGAAATTATAGCCCAGGTTAATATTCCGGACTCTTACAAAAGAAGCATCGCGGTACCGCAGCACACTTAAATTAGGGTTGTTGGCACCGGCCGAAACGGGCCGCGGAAAATCATTGCTGGGGTTTTCGAGGGTGTAATAATTTACAAACGTGGGAATATTGTAGCGGCCTTCCAGGTTGTCGAGGGCGTAAATGGCGCTGTTCACCATAAAGTCCTGGCGGGTATTTACAAACACCGATAAGTCGAAGCCTTTAAAGCTAAAATTATTGGTGATACCGCCGCTCCATTTCGGAAACGGCGAGCCCAGAATTTTTCGATCGGCGGCCGTAATCTGGTTATCGTTATTCAGGTCTTTTACCTTAATCTGACCGGGGGTGCGGCCGTAAATTTTGGCGGCATCGGCTTCGTTTTCCTGCCAGATGCCATCAAACACCAAATCGTAATGCACACTTATGGGCTGGCCAATAAACCAGAGATTTCCCACATCGTCTTTACCATCGCCGTATAAATCCAAAATCTGGTTTTTGTTAAAAGCCCCGTTCAGGTTGGTTGTCCACCGAAAGCCATTAGGTAAATCGAGGTTAACGGTACTTAAATTTAACTCATATCCCGAATTTTTAGTAGCCCCTATATTAGATAAAACCCGCTGAAAACCGCTGTGCGGCGCCAGCGCCCGGTCCAGGAGCAGGTCGGTGGTTTTAGTCTGGTAATATTCCAAAGAGCCGGTAATCCGGTTATCCAGCAAGCCAAAATCTAAACCTATATTGGCCTGGTGCGAGGTTTCCCACATCAGCTCGAAGTTGGGCAAAGTATTGGGCTCAAAACCAAGTGCCGGCTCCGAACCAAACAAATAAGACCGCCGCGTAAGGCTACCCATTGATTGGTACGGGTTAAGGGCTGTATTGCCAATGGCGCCGTAACTGGCCCGTAGTTTTAATTCCGAAACAGGTGCTACGCCATCCATAAAGCTTTCTTGCTTAATGCGCCACCCAATGGCCGCAGATGGGAAGAAACCGAACTTTTTATCCTGCCCAAACCGGGAAGAACCGTCGCGCCGGGCCGTTAAAGTAAGTAAATATTTTTCTTTCAGGCTGTAGTTAATGCGGGCCATGTAAGAAAGAATCGACCACACCTGCTGATCCGAATCGAAAGCCCGGATTTGACCCGCTGACATATCGTGCCAGAGCATCTTTTCGGAGGGCAGCCCCATTACTTCCATGGTATTATCTTCGTAAGTCTGCTCCTGAATACTATGGAGTAAAGTAGCATCCAGGTTATGAATTTCGCGAAAGGTTTTATTGTAAGAAATGATGTTTTCTAAAGTATAAGCTTTGGTATTGGCTTTAGAATTGGTTGCCCGGTTGGGTGCGCCCTGCAAGGTGTTGGTATAGCTCCCGATAAAACGCCCGCGGTTATCAAAAGAAATATCCGGACCAAAATTTAAACGGTATTTCAGGCCCTTTAAAAACTCGTACTCGGCGTAAAGGCTGCTAAAAATACGGGTGCGCTCTCGCTGATTTTTTTCGTTTTCGGCATCGGTGCGGGGGTTACCCAACAAAGCTTCGCTGGTCGGGAAGAGCCGGTAAGTACCATCTTCGTTGTAAATATCGCCCAAGGGGCTAATCCGCATCGACTGCCCCAGTACCTGCCCCAGGTTAATAATATTTTCTTTTGAAGTGGAAAGCAAGGTAGAGGTACCTATTCTGAAGCGATCGTTTATCTGATGGTCCAGGTTTAGTTGCAAAGAGCCCCGGGTAAAATCGGAATTATAAACAATACCTTGCTGCTCTAAGAAATTAGCGCTTATGGAGAACCTTGTTTTCTGGTTGCCGCCCAGTACCCCCACCGAATGGCTTTGCTGGCGGCCTTTTCTTAAGTTAAAATCCTGCCAGTCTACCTGGTGGCCGGCATTGTAATTCTTCAGTTCAATTGGGTCCAGCAGTTTATCTAGTTGGTTGGTGCGTAGAGAAGCGCTTTTGTATTTCACCCATTCTTCGGCACCCAGGACATCAATCTTGTTTAATATACTCGAAACGCCCACGTAGCCGTCGTAAGTAACTTGGGTTTTGCCTTCTTTACCGCGCTTGGTAGTAATTAAAACCACCCCGTTAGAACCCCGGGCGCCGTAGATAGCCGTAGCCGAAGCATCCTTTAATACTTCCATCGACTCAATAATATTTGGGTTAATATCGCTGATTCCGCCCGAAATTGGAATACCATCTACCACGAAAAGCGGATCGTTATTAGCCCGAATGGAATTTACCCCGCGAATGCGGATGGTGGCCCCAGCGCCGGGTGCATGCCCCGAGGCAATTACATCTACCCCGGCGGCGCGGCCCTGCAAAGCCTGGTCTGCCGAAACAACCGGCACCGATTTTATATCGGCCGCCGATACCGAAGAAATAGCGCCGGTTAACTGACTTTTTTCCCGCGTACCGTAACCCACTACTACTACTTCCTGTAAACTTTTCGCGTCGTCTTCGAGCGTAACCGAATAAGTACCGGCCCCATTAAAAGCTACTTCTTTGGTAGTATAACCAATAAAAGAAAAAACTAAAGTACCTGTTTCTTTGGTGGTGGTTAACCTGAAATTTCCGTTAGGATCGGTGGCCGTGCCGTTGGTAGTATTCTTTTCTAAAACGGTAACGCCAGGCAAACCAGCGCCGGTTTTATCAGTAACCCGGCCGGATACACTAACCGGGGCCTGCTGCTGATTTTGGGAAGCTAAAGTTCTTTTGGCGAAAACAAATGGTACCTGGTGCAAACTCAGCGCCAAAGCTAAGCCACACCTGAAAAGGTATTTTTTTTGCATAATAATTTAAGTATTGGTGGTGAATAATCAGGTAGCGTTAATGAAAGAACTTAAATCGGGTTCGGAGATACATCTCACGCGGGAGAATCGACAGCAGGCAGGGCCTGTACTTCTTGGCGGTTAGGAATAGAAGCCTGGGCGCCCATGCGTGTAACCGAAATAGCGGCCACTTTGCAGGCAAAAGCCACGGCATCGGTTAAAGCCTGATTTTCGGCCAGCGCTACCGTTAGGGCGCCATTAAAACAATCGCCGGCAGCAGTGGTATCGGTGGCAGCCACTTGCGGAGCCGGAATTAACTGCGAAATGGAACTGGATTGGAGGTAAGCGCCTTTGGCCCCTAAGGTAATAATTACGTTAGGCACGCCCAGGTCCTGCAATTTACCGGCGGCTTTTTGGGCGGTAGCTGTATCTGTTACCCTAATACCCGTTAGCAATTCGGCTTCTGTTTCATTGGGCGTTATCACGTATAATAGCGGAAATATATCGGCAGGTAACGTTTGGGCAGGAGCCGGATTTAATACCACCCGGAGCTTTTTTTCGTAACTTTTCCGGATTACAAAATCCACCGTAGGCAACGGAATTTCTAACTGCAGCAATACCATGGTGTTTTCTTCGGCCGATTCCAGCGCCATTTCTATATCAGAAGGCTTTAACTGACCATTGGAGCCAGGTGCTACCGATATACAGTTTTCGCCCCTGGCATCCACGTTAATGAGCGCCACCCCGGAAGGATGCTCCGCATCTATGGTTACAAATTGGGCATCAATATTTTCGCGCTGAAACTGCTGCAAAGCCTGGCGCCCAAATATGTCGTTGCCAACTTTGGTTATAAACGTAACCTGCCCACCTAAACGTGCGGCCGTTACCGCCTGGTTAGCTCCTTTACCGCCCGGGTTCATGAAAAATTTACCGCCCAGCACCGTTTCGCCGGGCAAAGGAAATTTGTCGGCTTTTATTACCATATCGGTATTAGAACTGCCAACCACTATTATTTTTTTGTGCATATAATTTAATGTTCAACCGTTTTTACATCACTAAGTAAATCCTAAAATTTCCCGACTTGCTGAAATGGTTAGGCTAACTAATGCACTAAAACTATTTAAATATTAAATAGAATTTAACCTAATTTGTAAGTACTTTAGACATTTCTATCAAGCTTCTAAATCCATTTTTTTAGTTAAATTACTCGATTTAATAGCAGCATTCCGACATTTCTATGGCTACTTTCCACCACCTTACCACCTTAATAAAATCTTTATCTAAATCGGAGAAACGTTATTTTAAATGGTGTTACCCCTGGCAGCCCGGCGATAAAATTTATGGCGATTTGTACGATATGATTGAAAAAGGCAATATGCCAGACCAAGTGGTAAAGAGCAGGTTAAAGAAAGTTTTCCCAGCTGCTGTTTTGGAGCCCGCCTGTAAGCATTTATATAAGATGCTCATGCGCAGTTTGCGCAATTTCGAAGCCGATAAATCGGTGGAGAACAGACTAATAAATTTATTAGGCGATGTAAAGATCTTATTTAATAAAGGAATATTTGATCGCTGTTTTTCTGAGATAGAAAAGGCAAAGAAATTGGCTTTGCGCCACGAAAAGTTTAGCTACTATCTGTTGTTTGCCCGCCTGGAATTACAATACCTCACTAATCTGGAGTTTCCGGAGACCGACGAAGCTGCTTTACTGCAAAAACAGGAAAAAATTAACGACCTGCTTTACCACGAATTATTTATTAACCGCCATGCCTCGCTTTACGAGATATTGATTTACCGGTATTACAAGCAAGGCTCTGTGCGTAGCGAAACCGAAAATGCCCGGTTAAATGACTTACTGCTGGAAGAGTTTCAGGTTAACGCCACTAGAAAATATAATTCCTTCGAATCAAAAAAAATGCATTTGCATTTTCAGTCTACTTACTTTCTGATGACCGGCAGCCCGGAGCAGAGCCTGCAAATATTTAAAGAGTTAGACACGCTTTTCCAGGAAAATAAAACGCTTTGGCATGATTCGCCGGTTTATTATATTTATTTGCTCCACGGCATTTTAACCGATTTATACTTAAAGCAAAGTTATACCGGTATGCCTTATTTTATGCAGCAACTAGAGCAAGTACAACCGCACGCCGATAGTTTGTCCTTGCTAAAACAGCACCTGGTATATTTTCATCGCATTGGCTTTTTAACCGGACAGGCCGATAATAAAGCGGCATTGGCTTTGGCCCAGGAGTACGAAGGAATATTTCTGGCTAAAAAAACCATGCTACCGCCCAATGCTTTGGCTACTATGTATTTCCGGCTGGCGGTTGTTTATTTTAGTGTTCAGGATTTTCCTAAATCGCTGCAACTGGTTAATGTTATTTTAAATAGTTCCGGCGGCTTTATTTCGTCGCAATTGTATGTTTTAGGCCGCTTGCTACATTTGCTCATTCACCTGGAACTGCAAAACGAAGATTACCTGCATTACGAAATCAAATCGGTGGAACGCAAACTAAGAACCGGTAGTAAATTATTTAATCTCGAAAAGATAACCCTGCAGTTCTTAAAAAGATGGGTAAGTACCGCTAATAAAATGAAGGCCTTAAGATACTACGCCGATGCCCTTGCTGAACTGGAAGAAAACGCCTATGAAAATCAGTTGCTCCGGCAATTTCCCTTCCGGAATTGGGTAAAAGCGCATCTACAAAAAACGCATTTGCTAGCTATTGAACCGCCAAAATCTGCTAAAGAAGCAATTTATAAGGTATAAACTATCTCTGGAGCAATGATATAAGTTTTCTGTATTTGTTTTAAATATTTATCCGTTTTAGAAGCTAGCTTCTTCTAAAACTGATTAATTGGTTCATTTGGGTACTAAATTAAATTTTAAGAATACTGGATAAAACAAGTATGCTTTGATTTCCGATGGCGTTGGGTAACTTTGCGCCCCAGAAGCATAAATTTTCTTTTTAGCAGTTACCATGCGCCAGATTTTGCCGGGTATCCTTTTCGCAATGTTGTGGGCTTCGGCAAGTGCCGCTACTAAGTTTGGTGTGCAGGTAGCCGACCCGTTGGTACTAGCGAATACCCGTTTTTTTATTGCCAGCGGCCTGATGCTGGCCTATGCTTACGGTTGGCAGGCCGGTAAAAACAGGTTGCCCCGAGGCATAGAATGGCGGCACTTATTAGTATTTGCTTTGCTAAATACCACAATCTATTTAGGGTCTTATGTGTTGGCTTTAAAACAAGTATCGGCAGGTATTGGCAGCTTAGCAGTAGCCACCAATCCGCTGTTTATCACTTTGTTTTCGGCCGTTTGGTTGCGGCGGCCTTTGCGTTGGTACGAGGTAGGGGGCTTAATTTTAGGACTAACCGGCGTAGGATTGGCTACTTACCCGTTGTTACAAAATAGTTATGCCACGGTAACTGGTCTACTTATTTTATTGGTAGGCATGTTGTCGGTTTCGGTGGCAACGGTTTATTACGCCCGGGTGCATTGGCAATTACCCAGTGTGGTAATAAACGGGTGGCAGGTTTTTCTGGGCGGCTTATGCTTACTCCCTTTTACTTTACTTACTGCTAATATTTCTAACAGCCATTTCGATTCTACTTTCTGGTATTCGGTAGCCTGGTTGGTTTTACCGGTATCGATTGTTTCATTACAGGTTTGGTTTTACCTGGTTGCCCAAGATGCCGTTCGAGCTTCCTTGTGGTTATTTTTATGCCCCATATTTGGTTTCTTTTACGCCTGGGCCTTGCTCGATGAACCCATAACGCTGTTTACCGTGGCCGGTACTTTGCTCGTTATTCTGGGCCTATATTTGGCCCAACGCGAAAAATTCCGCTAAACGGCACCTTTTCTTATAATTTATTTAAATCATCTTCATACGTCATTTGCCTGCATTTACCTGGTGGTATAACCTGGCGGGCCTGCGCTAATGGTAAATGTGTGCACGAATATTCAGGCAAACAAAAGAGGAATAAGTCCGAAGATTGGGTTTCAGGACTTTAAATATTGGTTTCAGGATTCAATATCGGGTATTCAGCCAGAAAAATTTTATATCCGGTTTAGTACGCATTATTTTTACATCAACAAAAGAAATAAATTATTTAAACCAGCTCCAGAAAAGATTATTTAAGACCTTATTTAACCCATTAAAGCGAAGTCCTAAAGCACTTATAAATTTTAATTAGCATTATTCGTTAAACCTTAAACCAAACCCTAACCCCATATTAAACGCCATTAATTATTTTATTTCAATTATTATGTTAAATTAGAAATTCTGAACCAAACACTAAAACTAAAACACTATGAAAAAATTTACTTTAATCTGTACCGCCATTTTAATGTTTTTTGCCGTTCTGCCTTCGCAAGCCCAGGATATATCTGACCGGAGTATTAATGTTAACGCCGGTATTGGGCTAGGCGCCTATACGGCCGGGGGCATTCCCATTGGTGCTTCGGTAGAGGTGGGCATTAAAAACAATATTGCGGTAGGAGGCTTTTTCGATTTTGCCCGTTATGGCCGCAGTTATGGCGGTTACAAATGGAACTATACCTTTCTGTATTTCGGGGGGCGCGCCTCTTACCATTTAGGCGATTTATTAAAAGAACTAGGTTTGGCCGAAGATAAATTTGACCCGTATGCCGGCCTGACCTTAGGGGTAAGAACAGCTTCTTATAAAGATAACACTGGTATCGAGAATTACCACAGCCCTTACTCATCGGGTGTTTTCCTGGGCGCGCATGTGGGTACCCGCTACTATTTTTCCGATAAAATTGGTGCCTTTGGCGAAGTTGGATACGGAGTTTCGGCGTTACGCTTAGGCATTACCGCCAAACTCTAGAACCAGGTAGTAGTCGCGTTTTAAATTCTTTAAAAGCCGATTACTGTAGAATTTATGAAAACAAAGGTCCAAACCCTGGTGCTTCTAGTGCCAGGGTTTTTTCTGCTTCTTTAACAACAGGCTCTCTTTATAAAACTCTCAATTATTAAATCCTTAAATATTGAGTATCAGGTAATATATATTGCCTGTATTATTTACTTTTAAATTTTTCTTTATTATATTACTTTTTTTAGCCAGTTTCCGTAATGCTGTATTTTCTGACCATGTAGTCTATTTCTAAACTTCAACTTAATTTTGCTATGCTCACGAACCAAGCCACTCCTTTTAGAAACCAATTAACTGCCACGCATAAACAACTCCAGGTTTTAAAACTGCGGGAGTATATTTACAACTACCTGTGTAAATTAGATGGTATTTCTGAAGCGGAAGCTTGCAGCATAGCCACTATCGATCCGGAGAACCGGTTGGTTAAAACCAAATATTTCACCGACAACGACATCCGGTACGTAAATGGCCGCCTAGAAGAAATTGAAAAACTAAGCCTCGAAATTAAAGGAATTCAAGTTTTAGTGAATTAGAATAATTTAAAGGCCAATAGCGTTTAAAATGGTAAAAACGGCTTTTTAGTTATATATTTTCTGGTGAAATTAAGTTTTTGTTAAATTTTTCTTAGTTGCCGTAACCATATTTAATTTGCAGCGTAGGGTTGCATCTTAATCAGTGCGTGAGTTATATTTGGTTTCCCTATTCAAGTATAATTGCGAATGAATCAAAAAGACTACCTGATTACGGCATCAAATAGCCAAAAATATAACATTCGGCTTTGTGAAATAATCGCTACTGGCAGCGAATCGGATAGCTACGACAAAATTTATATCATTTATAAAACACCGGCTGGTGAGTATATTAAACGGGTTAAGCATTTTCATCCGCTGGGCGGAGGCGCACCCGAAGTTACTTATGAAGTTATTACCGATAAACAAGTGGCTGAATACCAGGGTAAAAAATTTTCCTAATGGATTTAGCTTACCTTTATCGGTCTAAATAAATATTTTTATTTTTCCTTTCGCTTCAGCCGAAAAGGCTAAATTCCCCTGCCCAATCAAATAAATAATTGCTTCTGCCTTTAATCTACTTAGTTTAAAATTTAATTAAGCTAATATTTTAGTTTAACCTAATTGGTTTTCAGTAACTAGGCGAAAGTATTATACCTATTTAGTTGGGCAAATAATTATAAATCTCTGAACTTGTTTCGTGTTTTGTTAAATTGTAGTAACCATTGCCTTTGGTGCTGTTATCGGCGCCAATTATTTAGCTTTTGCCAGACTACTTGCCGATGAAAACACGTGGCAAGGGCAAGCGTTCATGCACTTTCCAAAACACTAAATAGCTTGGAAATTTTAATTTATGATTAAAATTGCTTACTTACTTAGCCAATCTTAATCATTTATCAGGTCTTTGTATTTTCTAATCTTTTAAGTAGCTCCAAAAAGGAATTTAATCCATATTTATTTTCCAAAAGTTAAATATTAATAGGCTCATTAAATAAATTGCGTTCGTTTATTGCTCTTTGAAAGCGCTAAAGATTAGCCTTACTCCCTGAAAGTTGTTACCTATATAATAGATATTCTTTTTAATTTTTATAGTATAGAATTTGGCCGGTTAATCGTGTTTGCTAGGTAATTATTGCCCGTAATTGATGCTTTTACCAGCGCTAAGAACTAGTGTCCGAATGGCTTTTAAAAGCAAAGTTTCCCGTAGAAATACTTATTTATAGGGGAATTAATACTTATATAGATGGCTGGCTATTATTAAAAGGAATATAGCTAAAGTTAAATTTTTTTCTATAAATGTTTATCATTCAAAAGTTTAAAGAATAGGATACTGGATTTTATTTATATAATATTATATTAATATATTAATACTTTAGCTTCTTCTTCTATAACCCCCTTTTTCAAATTACGTTTTAGATTGTTAATTCCGGAATATAGCTATATGACTATTAAAATTGTTGGTTGAGAGAAGAAATATTACGGGTAGTAAAACTTTGATAACCGTAAATTTTTACGATGCAGGAATAATCTTCGCCAAATTACGTAAGCAGTTGGTAAAAACTAAGCCAGTATTCAAGAATATTGTTAACCACCTACCGCCTCTGGCCAGATTTTTTTCTTACAAGTTCGTAAAGCAAACGGAGTACTGCCCTGTAGAAAGGGAATTTGGTGTACAGGTGCTGCGGCTTATGGCTTTATTTCTATCATCTGTCAGTAGGTTTCTAACCCCAATGGGTATTTTGTTACTCGACCGGAGTGGCCAGGTACCCCGTTAAACTTAAAACCAAAAGTACTTCCATTGATTTTGAAACAGAATATTGGTGCCTGTAAACAGTAACTGAGCTTAAGCTGGTTTAAGGGCTCAATTCTCCGGGAATCCGGAATGAGAATGTTTTTTCTTTGCCAGGTTGGTTCAGCCTTTAAAAATTGTTGCTGCCTTTAACCTGTTAGTAGTACTAATTAATTATGAATTGCGACTAAGCTTATACCCATATTAACACCAAGTCCTATCAGAAAAAGAGATGAAGAAGAAAGTATTAATTACCGGTGGTGCGGGTTTTATTGGCTCACACCTGGCCGATGAATTACTCAATTTTGGTTACGAAGTGCGGGCCCTCGATAATTTATCGGAGCAGGTGCACGGCAAAAACTGCGAACGTCCGGAATATTTAAACCCGGCAGTAGAACTGCTGGTTGGGGATGTGCGCGATAAAAAAATGGTGGAGCAAGCATTAGAAGGGGTAGATGCGGTTTTTCACCTGGCAGCGATGGTAGGCGTAGGGCAAAGCATGTACGAAATAAAAGAATATACTGATGTAAATAATACCGGTACCGCCGTTCTGTTAGAAGCTTTAGCTAAAAATCCGGTACAGAAACTAGTGGTGGCATCCAGCATGAGTATTTACGGCGAAGGCATGTACCAGAATGCCGCCGGCAAAATGGTTATTGCCGGCGAACGGCCGCTGGAGCAATTAAAAGCTGGTAAATGGGAAGTATTAGACAGTGCGGAAACGGAATTGCAGCCGATACCAACCCCCGAAAGTAAAACGCCTTGCTTATCTTCGGTTTATGCTTTGTCTAAATACGACCAGGAACGCATGAGCCTGATTGTGGGCCGGGCATATAACATACCAACTGTAGCCATGCGTTTTTTTAACGTTTATGGTACGCGCCAGGCCTTATCTAATCCGTATACCGGCGTTTTAGCTATTTTTGCTTCCCGGTTCCTGAATGATAATCCGCCAATGATCTTTGAAGATGGTAACCAGCAACGCGATTTTGTACATGTGCGCGATGTAGCATTGGCTTGCCGCCTAGCCTTGGAAACCCCCGAAGCTGATGGTCAGGTATTTAATGTTGGCAGCGGTAATAATTACACCATAACCGAAATAGCCGAAAGGTTGGCGCACGTGGTAAATAAAAGCCATTTAAAGCCTCAGATTACCGGCAAATACCGCGTGGGCGATATTCGGCATTGTTACGCCGATATTTCGCTGGCCCAGCAAATACTCGGTTTTTATCCGCAGGTAGATTTTAACAGTGGTTTACTAGAGCTTGCCGAGTGGCTTGAAGGCCAGATTGCCCACGACCGGGTAAACGAAGCCAGTGCAGAATTAGCTGCCCGCGGCCTGACGGTATAATGTATAAACGCCTGTAGAATATAAGAAATAAAATCCATGGCAGAGATTAAAAATAAAAAATTAACTACTGTAAATAGGAGTTTGCCGGTGCTGGGACTGGCCGCATCTTTTCGGCCCGGCGATAAAGATCGGGTAGAAGAAGTACTTACCGACCTGGCCAAGTTAAAGGTAAAAGATTTGCGGTTAGAAATTTCCTGGCCCGACTATGCTACCCCGCAAGGAAAAGACTGGTACGCCTGGTTGGTACCCCAATTGGCCCAAGCTGTTAACCTGTTGCCTTGTTTTAAATACCCGTTTACTGCTGCCCCCACACAGATAAGTATTAAGAATTTGCCCGATGTATTAAATAATTTCATTTCTGATCTGGGCACCCATTTTTCCTGGATAGAATTATCGGCCGATTCTTTAAACCAAAGTATTCCGGATAACCAACAACCGGATCTGGCAGAGTTGCTGGTGTCAGCACTGGGTGTTGCCCAAACGCACGGCAAAAAAGTTGTTTTGGGAAATACCAGCCCGGTTTTACTGCAGAATATTTATAATAACGGTGTACTTAACCAAATAAATGCAATAGGCTTAGCCACCGTATCTGCTTCCGGAAAAATGAATTGGGAAAATACTATTACCCAAACGCAGGCAGCACTAAAGAAATACCACAGTTCCGCCGATATCTGGATTACCGAAGCTGGTCTTACTGGGTGGCAGCCCGATGAGTTTCAGCAACTAGCTGCGTTTCGGGTTCTGCTGAACGCCCAGGTGGCTAAAGTATATTGGTGCGGCTTACAGGATAGTGAATTGGAAGATGTAACAGCGGAAGATACCTACGTTGTCGGCCAGTTGGAATATTCTGGTTTAAAACAGGCCGATGGCAGACCTAAGTTATTATACCGGTTGTGGGCCGAAAACGGATTGGCGGGACTAAACGCACTGACTTGCCTGCAACACAAAACTACTTATCATACTGCAGAAAAATATAGCCTCATTACCGGTGGAGCTGGTTTTGTGGGTACCAATTTAGCCAAACGCTTACTCGAAGAAGGCCGCAAAGTATTAATTCTGGATAATTTATCGCGCACCGGCGTAGAACATAACTTACAATGGCTGTACGATAATTACCCTAACGGGCTGGCGGTTTGCGTAGGCGATATCCGCGATTTAGCTACCGTAAAAAAAGTAGTACAGGGAGCCGACCAGGTTTTTCATTTTGCGGCACAGGTAGCGGTTACTACCTCACTCGATAAGCCTATCAACGATTTTGAAATAAATGCCCGCGGCACCTTAAATTTATTAGAAGCCATTCGGGCGCAGAAAACGCCGCCGCCGCTGGTATTTACCTCTACAAACAAAGTATACGGCGGCCTCGAAGATTTACAATTTATTTCTAACGGTTCGCGGTATAATCCTTCCGATAAAAATATTCTTTTAAACGGTATTGGCGAAGACCGCCCCTTAGATTTTCATAGCCCTTACGGTTGTTCTAAAGGCGCTGCCGACCAGTACGTAATTGATTACGCCCGCACCTATCATTTACCGGCAGTGGTTTTCCGGATGAGCTGTATTTACGGTCCGCACCAGTACGGCAACGAAGACCAGGGCTGGGTGGCTCATTTTGCCATTCGGGCCATCGAAAACAAAGCTATCAGTATTTACGGCGATGGCAAGCAAGTGCGCGATGTATTGTTTGTGGAAGATTTAGTAGATGCTTTTTTACTCGCCCAAAAACACATGCCCGACATTAGCGGCCAAGCCTTTAATATTGGCGGCGGTGCCCAGAATACCACCAGTTTGTTAGAGCTCCTGCAAATGATTGGTGAGTTTCAGGGCCATAAAATCCCGCTAAATTTTGATAAATGGCGTCCCGGCGACCAGCATTATTACGTTTCGGATATTCGTAAATTTAAAAAAGCAACCGGTTGGTATCCGAAGCACTCGGTACAAGAAGGCGTATCTAAATTATACCGGTGGTTGTGCGAAGTACGGGGCGTAACCTTACCCACCGACTTTTCTATTGTAGAAGAAAACGAAAACACCAAAGTAGCTTTAGCCTAATGAATCTTGCGTTAGAAACCGATATTCCTGAATTAAAAGAAAGTATATTTAAAACCATGCGGGCCGCTGTTATTATTGCCCCGCAACAGGTAGAAATAAAAGAAGTACCCCTGCCGGAGCCCAGCTTAACCCAAGTCCGGATTAAAATGGAAGGTTGCGGTTTGTGTGCCTCCAATATTCCGGTTTGGCAAGGCCGGGAGTGGTTTAGTTACCCTATAGCGGCCGGTAATCCGGGCCATGAGGGCTGGGGCGTAGTAGATGCCATTGGTGCGAATGTAACCGAAGTGGCAGTGGGCGATCGCGTAGCTGCCATTACTTATAACGCATATGCCCAGTATGACTTATCGGAAGCGGATGCCGTAGTAAAATTACCTGCTTCTTTGGCTGGCATTCCTTTCCCCGGCGAACCTTTGGGCTGCGCCATCAATATTTTTAAACGCTCCGATATTCAGGCCGGCCAAACCGTAGCCATTCTGGGTATTGGGTTTTTAGGCGCTTTACTGGTGCAATTGGCTAAAAAAGCCGGCGCGCGGGTGATTGCTTTATCGCAACGCGATTTTTCGTTGGCCATGGCCGAAGCGGCCGGAGCCGACGAAATAGTGAAACTAGACGACCACTGGCAAATAATTCAGAAGGTAAAAAGTTTAACCAACGACCAATTTTGCGAACGGGTAATTGAATGTACCGGTAAAGAATGGCCTTTAAATTTAGCCGGTGAATTAACCGCCGAAAGAGGTAAATTAATTATTGCGGGTTTCCACCAGGATGGCATGCGCTCGGTAAATGTGCAGCTCTGGAACTGGCGGGGCCTGGATGTAATAAATGCCCACGAACGTGACCCGAAAATTTACCTGAGTGGTATGGCAGAAGCCATTACTGCCGTTGAAACCGGCCGCATGGACCCAACACCGCTTTATACCCACACGTTTGCTTTAGAAAGTATGGCCGATGCTTTTCATACTTTAGCCGAGCGTCCGGATGGCTTTATGAAAGCGCTGATTAAATTTTAAATTATTTAAATTAAAAATATTTGCCGGTTATGCTTTTGGCCAGGGTAGGAAGTGAGCAAAAAAATAATTAAAAATTTGATTGCGGCAGCAGACATCTGCAATTAAAATTTTACGGATTCTGGCCAATAAGCAAATTATTGCCGGGCAACCAAAGGGCTCTGCTACAGAAGTAAATTGGTTAAAACCAGAGCTGTTATAATTAAATACAATATGCCTGAAGAACAGTTACTTGAAAATATTCCTGAATTAAAACAAAAAGATAAAATTCCCCAGTTAGGCTTTTTAGGGGTGGGTTGGATTGGCCGTAACCGGCTGGAAGTAATTGCCAAAAATAAGGCCGGTGCCGTGGCGTATATTTCCGATCCGGTTCCACAAAATACCGAAGCCGCTTTGGCTACAGCGCCCGAAGCCCAAGTGGTTAGTTCTTTCCCCGATATGCTTACGGCTTCCACCGACGGTATTGTAATTGCAACGCCCAGCGCCGGGCACGCCGAGCAAACCATTACGGCCTTAAAAGCGGGTAAAGCGGTTTTCTGTCAGAAACCCTTAGGCCGCAATTACCCCGAAACCCAAATGGTAGTAGCGGCGGCCCGGCAGGCAAATAAATTATTAGGCGTAGATTTATCATACCGGTATACGCAAGCCATGCAAGCTGTTTACCAGGTAGTGCAATCCGGCGAGTTAGGTAATATTTATGCGGTAGAGCTTACTTTTCATAATGCATATGGCCCTGATAAAGCTTGGTTTTACGATCCCAAATTGTCGGGTGGCGGCTGTGTAATTGACTTGGGTGTGCATTTAGTGGATTTAGCTTTGTGGAGCTTAAATTTTCCGGCCGTCGAGCGGGTATCCAGCAGCTTGTTTGCCAAGGGGCAGCGCATCCGGAATAATGCCGAAGTGGTAGAAGATTTTGCTACGGCCAGTATTAATTTGGAAACCGGCACGCATATTTCTTTAAGCTGTTCCTGGAATTTGCCGGCCGGACAAGAGGCTATTATCAATGCTACTTTTTATGGTACGCAAGGGGGCGTAGCCTTTAAAAATGTAAACGGCTCGTTCTATGATTTCGAGGCCCAGCGTTTCTGGGGCACCCAAACCGAAATTCTGTGTACGCCCCCCGACGATTGGTCGGGGAGGGCTGGCGTAGTTTGGGCCAACCGTTTAGCCGCCGGCGAAAATTTTAACCCGGAGGCAGAAGAATTCGAAAAAGTGGCCTTGGTGCTGGATAAAATATATGGCCGCTAAAAATAACGCTACTTTCCGGGTACTCATGACCGCCGACACCGTAGGTGGGGTTTGGACGTATGCCCTGGAACTTATTCAAGCCCTGGAGCCGTACGGCGTTGCCGTTGCTTTAGCTACTATGGGTCGTAAATTAAGTTCTAGCCAACACGAGCAAATAGCTGCTCTGCCTGCGGTAACCCTCTACGAAAGCAACTTCCAACTCGAATGGATGGATAACCCCTGGCAAGATTTAGAAAAAGCCGGCGAATGGCTGTTGCACATAAACCAGGAATTTAAACCCGATATTATTCACCTGAATAATTTTGCGCACGGCCCCTTAAACTGGGGTAAACCGGTGGTAATGGTGGTGCACTCGTGCGTGGGATCTTGGTGGCAGGCCGTTAAGAACGAAGAAATACCCGCTTCCTGGTCCCGGTACCGGCAGGTAGTTACAGATGGTTTGCAGGCCGCCGACTTGGTAGTAGCGCCTTCGGCTGCCATGTTATTAGAAGCTGAGCAACTTTACGGGCCTTTTAATAAGAGCCAGGTAATTTACAATGGCCAGAAAACCGATGCTTTTGATTATCGTGCCAAAGAGCCTTTTGTATTTAGCATGGGCCGGGTTTGGGACGAGGCTAAAAATATTAAACTGCTGGCCCACGCGGCGGCAGCATTAAACTGGCCGGTATATATTGCCGGCGATGCCCGACATCCGGTAACCGGCGAAACGCAGTTGCTCCCCAACGTTACTTTTCTGGGCCCTTTAACTAAGCCCGAGGTAATTGATTGGCTCAGCCGGGCGGCAATTTTTGCTTTACCGGCCAAATACGAGCCCTTTGGCCTGGCAATACTGGAAGCGGCTTTGTCGGGTTGTGCCTTGGTGGTGGGCGATATACCGGCCCTGCGCGAAATTTGGGGGGCAGCCGCTACCTACGTAAACCCCGATGATGCCGAAGCGCTGGAAGAGGCACTACAAAAATTAGTTGCCGATGAATTTGTCCGGAATATAATGGGTTTCCGGGCCATGCAACAAGGTTTGCAATACAGCATTAAACAAACTGCTTTCCACTATACCAAAGTGTATCAGCAACTCTTAGGCGATTTAGCAGAAAAAGAATCCGAAAGTAAATATCAGAATTAGATACCGATGAAAATAGTAATGTTTTACCATTCCCTCTTATCGGATTGGAACCACGGCAATGCGCATTTCTTAAGAGGTGTGGTGCAGGAACTCATCCAACGGGGCCACACGGTGCAGGTTTTTGAACCGGAGAATGGCTGGAGTTTACAAAACCTGGTTAACGATTACGGCCCCGAAAAGCTGGATGAATTAAAAGAATATTATCCCAACCTCGAAACCAATTTTTACCAGCTGGCTTCTTTAAACCTGGATAAAGTTTTGGCGGGTGCCGATTTGGTATTGGTGCACGAATGGAGCGAACACGAACTGGTAAAACGCATTGGCCAACACCACTTAACGCATCCGGAATATAAATTAATTTTTCACGATACGCACCACCGTGCCATAACCGAAAAGGAAAGCATGTCGCGGTACGATTTAAGTCACTACGACGGTGTTTTGGCTTTTGGAGAAGTTATCCGGCAAATTTATTTAAAAGAAAACTGGACGCAGTGCGCCTGGACCTGGCACGAAGCTGCCGATACCTCAGTTTTTTACCCGCACCCGCGCACCACTTTGGCAGGCGATTTAATTTGGGTAGGCAACTGGGGCGACGAAGAACGTACCGCCGAGTTGCACGAGTTTTTAATTAACCCGGTAAAAGAACTTGGCCTCAAAGCAAAAATTTACGGCGTACGTTATCCCGAACATGCCCTTAAATCGCTGGCTGCGGCCGGTATTGAATACGGTGGCTGGTTGCCCAATTACAAAGCGCCCGAAGAATTTGCCAAATATAAAGTAACCGTGCACGTGCCGCGCCGTCCGTACGTAGAAGCCTTGCCCGGAATACCCACTATCCGGCCTTTTGAAGCGTTAAGTTGTGGCATTCCGTTAATTTCGGCGCCCTGGGAAGATGCCGAAAATTTATTTACGCCCGACCAGGATTTTTTAGTGGCCCGCAATGGCGAAGAAATGAAGCAACATTTGCAAACCGTGTTACAGGAACCGGCACGTGCCCAGACTTTAATTGATAATGGCCTAGATGTAATCCGACAGCGCCATACTTGTGCCCACCGGGTAACCGAACTTGAGCATATTTGTGCCGAACTAGGCATCGCTAAAAATAAAATTTACCCCAGCAAAGATATTGTTCATGAAAAATAGAAAATTAAATATTGCATTTTTTGGCTCCAGCTTAGTTTCGGCGTACTGGAACGGGGCAGCTACTTACTACCGCGGCATTGTGCGGGCATTGCACGAGCGCGGACACCAGGTAACCTTTTATGAACCAGATGCTTACGAACGCCAGCAGCACCGCGATATTCCTGATCCCGAATGGGCCAAAGTAGTGGTTTACCCCGCTACCGAAGAAGCCGTTTTTCAGATGCTGGAGGCTGCTACCGGAGCTGATCTGGTTATTAAAGCCAGTGGCGTAGGCGTTTTTGACGAACTTCTGGAAGCGGAGGTGCTTAAGCTTAAAACCCCCGAGCGAATGGTCGTATTCTGGGATGTAGATGCACCGGCCACCCTCGATCGGGTACAACATAATCCGGCCGATCCTTTTCGACAACATATACCGCAATACGATTTAATTTTAACTTACGGTGGCGGCGACCCGGTGGTGCAGGCTTATGCAGCGCTGGGAGCCCGGCAATGTGTACCCATCTACAATGCCTTAGATACTGCTACGCACTTTCCGGTAGCGCCCGATACTAAGTTTGCCTGCGACCTGGCCTTCTTAGGTAACCGCTTGCCCGACCGCGAAGCGCGTGTTGAGCATTTTTTCCTGGATGTAGCAGCCCAATTGCCAAACCAGAAATTTATGATTGGCGGCAGCGGCTGGGGTGATAAGCCCATGAGCCAGAATATTACCTACATCGGGCACGTGTATACCCAGGAGCACAATGCTTTTAACTGCACACCCAAAGCGGTATTAAATATTAGCCGCGAAAGTATGGCCCGCTACGGGTTTTCGCCGGCTACCCGGGTATTTGAGGCCGCTGGTGCTGCTGCCTGCATAATTACTGATTATTGGGAAGGCATAGATTACTTTTTTCAACCCGGTTCTGAAATATTAGTGGCCCGCGACGGCAAGGAAGTAGCCCAAATACTGGCGGATTTAACGCCCGAAAAAGCCCAGAAAATAGGACAAGCCGCCTATAAAAAGGTATTAGCAGCCCATACTTACGGCCACCGCGCCGACCAATTAGAGAGATTGTTATACAGCAAAATAGCCCGGAACGCGGAGGAGTTGGTATGACCAGAGAAACTTTAGATATTGTAATCCTGGGTTTATCTATTACATCGTCGTGGGGAAATGGGCATGCCACTACTTTTAGGGGAGTGGTGCGCGAACTGAATGCCTTGGGGCACCGGGTTTTATTTCTGGAGCGCGATGTGCCCTGGTATGCAGCTAACCGTGATTTGCCTAACCCGGAATATTGCACCACCGCCTTGTATACTTCATTAGACGATCTTAAACACCGGTTTACCGACCACGTGCAGGCCGCCGATTTGGTAATAGTGGGTTCTTATGTGCCGGAAGGAGTGGCGGTAGGGCAGTGGGTCATAAATACGGCCCAGGGCGTAAAAGCTTTTTACGATATTGATACCCCGGTAACCTTGGCCAAATTGGCGCGGGAAGATTACGAATATTTGCATCCTGGTTTAATTCCGCAGTACGATTTGTATTTATCGTTTACCGGCGGGCCCACTTTAGATTTACTCGAACAAAAATTTGGCTCGCCCATGGCGCGGCCACTTTACTGTTCTTTCGACCCAGATTTGTATTATCCCGAAGAACAGGAGATACAGTGGGATTTAGGCTACCTGGGTACTTACAGCGACGATCGCCAGCCGCCTTTAGAAAGCTTAATGCTCGATGCGGCCCGGGCCTGGCCTGTTGGTAAATTTGTGGTGGCCGGTCCGCAGTACCCTGCTTCGGTTGCCTGGCCCGCCAATACCCAATATATACCGCATTTACCGCCCGCCGAACACCGGGCATTTTATACCCGCCAGCGCTTTACACAAAATATTACCCGGGCCGATATGATTAAAGCCGGCTACTCGCCTAGTGTGCGGCTGTTTGAGGCGGCCGCTTGCGGTACACCCATCATCAGCGATTACTGGGAAGGGCTGGAGACATTATTCTCTTTCGATACCGAAATATTAATTGCGCGTACCGCCCAGGATACTCTCCGGTATTTAAAGGAGTTATCTGAAACAGAACGGAAAAATATTGCTGAAAGAGCCCGGCAAAAAGTACTCGCCCAACATACCGCGGCCCATCGCGCCCTGGAACTAACCCAATATTTACGGGAATTGCGGGGTGCTCTTAAAGTAAATTAAATAATGCTGAACCTAAAGGCAAAGCCCAACCTGTTAGCTTACTAACCGGTATAAGGTTTGCCTTTTTAACATTACAGAAAATAATTATTAGGATGCAAACTATCCAACAGGAAATACAAGCCCTTGGACCCTGGTTCCATAATATTCATTTACCCGATGGTAGCCAAACCGCTCCCGGCCATGCTTTCGGCGATTTTCCGGCTTTTAAATGGCGTGATATAGAACCGTATATTCCGACTGATTTAACCGGCTGGCGGGTTTTAGATGTTGGTTGCAATGCCGGTTTTTACACCATTGAGTTGGCCAAACGCGGCGCGCAAGTATTGGGCATAGACGTAGACCCGCATTATTTACGCCAGGCTAACTGGGTGGCCAAGCAATTTGAGTTAGAAGCACAAGTAGAGTTCCGGCAAATGCAGGTGTACGATGTAGCCCATTTAGATCAGGAGTTTGATTTAATCTGGTACATGGGCGTGTTATACCATTTGCGTTACCCTTTGCTCTCGCTCGATATTCTTACCCAAAAGTTAAAACGTTTAATGGTGTTCCAGACGTTAACCATGCCGGGCGAGGAAAAACTGGAAGTTCCCAAAGATTTAGACATTCAGGATCGCGATAAAATGCTAGAGCCTGGCTGGCCCGTAATGGCTTTTATCCAGCACCGTTTGGCAGGCGATATTACCAATTGGTGGGCACCCAACCATGCTTGCATAGAAGGTATGCTGGGTTCCTGCGGCTTAAAAATTACGCACCGGCCAGCCCACGAAATTTACCTTTGTGAACCCGATAAAGCAGACCCGAACCAGGTGCATACCTGGAATAATTCTGAATATTTGTCTGCTACCGGACAGGCCTGGGAAGAAGCGGTTGCGGTTAAGGTTAAAGATAAAAACCGCACCATTACCCGTTAGTACCAGTCTGATTATAATAATTGATTAATCTTAATAGAAAGAAATTAAAGCCATTACCTATAATTAAGTTTGTTGGCATAAGTTGCAGAAGGCAGAATAAATGTTTTACATAGAATCGGAACCGGAAGTTGGTCAGGAAAGCGCCAGACTCGGAAAAGAAAAAACAAAAGCAACTAGTTTATCCTGGATTAAGGTTGCTCCCCATGCCCCTTATTTTATTACAGAAGACGGTAATCCCTGGACACCTATTGGGCAAAACGACGCGGTAACCTGGCCAGAATTTGCCGGATTATTTCGCCGCAAAAATATGGCGGCAGTAGAAGCACATTTAGCCTACCTGGCTGCGCATGGCGTTACCTGTTTACGGTTTATGCTGGAATATTGCCAAACCGAAAACCGTTACCTGGAACGGCCGGCCGGTAAATTTCAGCCGAATATGGTACGCCTCTGGGACGATTTATTTATCCTCTGCGAAAAGTATGGTTTACGCTTGTTACTTACCCCTTATGATACTTTCTGGATGTGGATCCGGTGGAAACACCACCCGTATAACCAGGCCCAGGGTGGGCCGTGCCGGAAAAGATCGCAATGGCTGCTGTGCCCGGATACTCTGCAGGCTATAAAGGCGCGCTTTACCTTTGCCGCTGAGCGGTGGGGCGGGAGCGGAGCCCTTTTTGCCTGGGACCTCTGGAACGAGATTCATCCGGCCCACGCCGAAAATACCACAGATACCTTTTACCAGTTTGTTGACGAAATCAGCGACCACGTGCGTAATGTTGAAATGCGGCTGTATGGCCGGGCGCATCTGCAAACGGTTTCTTTATTCGGACCCGTGTTGCAAGAACATCCAGCCGTAGCCGACGTTATTTTCAGGCATCCAAAACTCGATTTTGCCACCACCCACTTCTACGACGCCAAAACGATTAATCATCCTAAAAATACAATTGATCCGGCCATTTGTACCGGTGCTTTGGTGCGCGAAGCCTTAGAACATTTACCGGCTAACCGGCCATTTTTCGATAGTGAGCACGGGCCTATTCATGCGTTTAAAGATTTACACCGGACTTTGCCCGAACCTTTCGACGATGAATATTTCCGGTTTATGCAGTGGGCTCACCTG
Organism: Adhaeribacter sp.; assembly: GCF_057359045.1. NCBI lineage: Bacteria > Pseudomonadati > Bacteroidota > Cytophagia > Cytophagales > Hymenobacteraceae > Adhaeribacter > Adhaeribacter sp. The sequence continues at coordinate 25,760 of NZ_JBMQUD010000003.1, read as the reverse complement.
GCCTCTGGTGGGGCTGGTGGCGGAATGCGCTGGCCGAACCGGCATCCGCACGTGCTTACGCCGGGTATGCGCCGTGCGCAACAAGGTTTAAGCCGGTTTATGAAATATATTAACTGGGCTACTTTCCGTCGGAAAAACTTGAATCAGGAAGTAAAAGCAAGTGCACCGGGCCTGGAAATATTTGCTTCCGCCGATGATGCCCAAGCCGTAGTTTGGTTGTTGCGGAAAAATAAAGTTAAAAAAGGTATGCTGGATGCAACAGATCTCCCTATTCAAACCAATATTACCATTCCGGATTTAGGACCGGGTGTGTACACAATTAATTATTGGGATACGCTAAGCGGCAGCGAATTAGCTCGCGAAGAGGTAGAAAATACCGCCCCTAATTTGGAACTGAAAGTGCTACCCATAATTACGGATTTAGCAATGGCCATTGTAAAAAAGAATATTAACCAGAGCACCCGTTAACTAAAACGGGAAACGGTAAAAAGTGCAATAAATAGAATTTCTTTATCAGCCTGATTTGATTAATTCAGGAATAAAAAGATAATAAAAGGAAGAAATAAGTAAAGGTGTACTTAGTTGTTGTACACCTTTATTACAAATACAAAATCCTGAATTTTTTTGAGTTGCTCCGGTCGGCGGGTACCGGCCAGGCTGTTACGCCGCGATAGTTTGATTGGTGCCTCCAGCGAATCTGCAGATAATTGTTCTACAAGTTGTTTCAGGTACGTTGATTTAACGGCAAAAGAAGCGCCTTGCTGGTCGAGTTGCTGGCCGCTGATAACACCAATTAAATTGCCTTGGTTATCGAGTAAAGGACCGCCGCTGTTACCCGGATTTAATGGAATCGAAATCTGGTAGGAGGTTGTATCACCTTCAAAACCGCTGCGGGAGCTTAAAGAGCCTTCGCCAAAAACCATGTCTTCACGCGGATAACCCAACGTATAAACCCGTTCGCCTAAATCGCTTAATTCTGATTTAAACGCGTAAGGTAAATTGCCAAACCCTGTAAAGCCCGCATCTTCTATTTTCAGGATAGCCAAATCGTGGGTTTGGTCGCGGTAAATATTCTTTACTTTATAACGCTGGCCGGTGCGGTTTTCAATAAATACCGAATCGGCGTCTTTTACTACGTGGTAGCTGGTAACCAAGTAGCCCTCGGAACTGATAGCGAATCCTGTACCACTAAAAGTAGCCGGAATAGCTTTAGACGCCGTTCTGTTATCGGAACCGTTAATACCTTTTATAATTGCCCGCTGGCTGTTCTTAATAATTTCTACTTCCCGGCGAAGTGCGGTATACCGGGCATTTTGTTGTTTACCTAAAGACCGCCAAACATCTATACTGAGCAGAGTGCCAAAAACCGTTAAAATGGCTACCGAAGCGGCCACAGCAATGGTGGCATAATGTTGGTTCCAGAACACCCGGCGTTTTTGTTTGCCGCCAAAAGGCGTCATAACAGGTTTGGTGGCCGACGTAGAGGCAACCTCAGGTGCCATTTCCATATCGGCATGAATGGCGTTAAGTTGCTCTTTTAAGGCTTTTCGTTTGCTATAAAATTGCAAGGTGCCCGCAACTTCTTTAAATTCCCGGTAATAAGCCGCTAAATCCGGGTCGGTTTGTAATCGCATTTCAAAATCAGCGAGCTCTTCCCGGCGCATTTGGCCGTTAAGGTATTTCTCAATCTGACTGAAGGCTTCTAACTCTTTCATATATGGGGTGACTTACGCTTTGCCGCAGGTAAATCGGATTTTATTACTTGTTTGTTTTGATTAAAAACGTTCGGCTTTAATTTTATAAATATTAAAAAATACCTTTTTTAAACGTAAAAGACACTTGTACTTTTGGTTCTTGGTATTATCGGCGTTGGTATAACCAAACTTTTCGGTTATTTCCTGCATGTTTAAGTCCTGGATGTAAAAGTCTTCGAGCAATGTTTTGCAAGGCTCGCCTAACTGCGATAAGGCTTCGCCCATTTTGCTAAACTTCAATTCCCGCTCTTCCAGTTCCTGTACATCGTCGGTTACGTCTAAATAATTATCTGATTCGGAGACCAGACCCGCAAACCTGTTTTTAAAGGCCAAACGTTTTAGCCATAAGCGCCTACAAACCGAATACAAATATGTTTTTATCAAGCAATTCAGTTCGAGGGTTTCGTCCCGAATTTTTTCAAAAAAAACAATTATTGCCTCCTGGTAAATATCTTTAGCTTCTTCTTCGGTACCGTTATTATTTAATACCAAATGCAGAACCATGGGGTAATGTTGCTTGTAAAGGTAAGCCAAGGCAGCTTCGTCTTCGTCCCGAATACCTGCCAGCAAAGCCTCCTCCGAAAAATAAACTACATTAGGCATTCACGTTCCTCTCTTAATACCATTTGGTTAATTTTGTAACCCATTTATTTTAGCGTATTTTATAAAAAATAGTAATACGGGCATTTTATCTTTATTCTAAAATCAAATTTGGCGAGCTTAAATTCAAAATCAAAGCGAAAAAGTAAGAATGTAAGGCCAGCGGCACTTGCACACTTCTGAAATGCTTCTTACCTTTGGGCATAGGTACAACGCAAAAATATACCTTAAAAATGCGCACGTGGTGAAACTGGTAGACACGCCATCTTGAGGGGGTGGTGCCTTACGGGTGTGGGAGTTCGAATCTCCCCGCGCGCACTTAAAGCCTGGTAACAATATTTGTTGCCAGGCTTTTATTTTTTTAGGATAATATATTTTAGGCGGAATATTATTCACAAACCTTAAACCAGCTAGTTGCTTAATTTAAGCTTTTTATAATTCGGTTATTTAGCGAACCTAAAGCCAAACGTAAAAAAGCTAATCGTTCTTGCCTGGGAATTTCTCGAAGGGATTTAGTGGTTTTACCAGAATAACTTTTTCGCGTTCTACGATAACGGCACCCGGTTCGGCACCTTTGGGTTTGCGTACATATTTCTTGGGCGTATACAGCACCGGGCACAACGAATCGTTTTTGCGCTTGGAGTACCAGGCAGCCAGTTGCGCGGCTTTTTCCAGCACCGGCGCCGGAAAGCTTTTGCCAGCCTGGTATTTGATTACCACGTGCGACCCCGATACATCTTTGGCGTGCAACCACAAATCTTCTTTGTAGCTGTGTTTTTGGGTAAGTAAATCGTTGTTTTTAGCATTTTTACCTACCAGTATTTTAAAGCCATCGGTTATAAATTCGCGGAATAAATGCTCATTGTCTTTTTTGGCTTCGGTTTGTAATAAATCGTTTTGCTTCAGGAAAATTTTTAACTCCTGGTTTGTTTTAATGCCATTAAGCTGATGCAGCAAACGCTCCAGTCGGCCTATTTCAACTTTTTTTGCTTCAGACCTTTCGATAAGGTAACGTATTTCTATCTGGCGGTTTTTGTTCTTTTTGTAAAGCCGTTCGGCAAATTTTTGCGGCGTTTCTTTGGGGTTTAATTTAATGGTAAGCGGCTGATTTTCCTGGTAAAAATTTTCTACAGTTACTTCGGTTGCTTCGGGCCGGATACGGGTTAGATTGGCCATAATCAAATCAGCGGTTTGACTTAGGGTACTATCGTATTCCATTTCCAGAATCTGGTATTCGGTCTGGTCGAGGTATTTTTTGGCTCCGGCCAATTGTCGAGAAAGTTTGGCGTGCGTGGCTGTATAATGCGCTTCAAAATAATTTTGGGATAAATAAATCCGGACAAACTCCTGCAATGCAAGCAAAGGGTCGGTGAAGGTGTGGCTTATTTCGCCGAGCGGTAAAAGGCTAAGGCGGATTTTTCCTTTATGCCGGGTAATATAATATTCCGGATTTTCGAGTAAACTTACTACCTCGTTTAGTAATTGCCATTGCGTTTCGGGCGCGGCTGTAGCGTAGCCTTTTTCTTTTAAATAATCAACCGGAATATCGCCGAACGTAGGATAAATTTTTTCGGGTTGGTGGCGGTTAAGTAAGAAATATTCCTGGCTTACCTCTAGTTGGCGCCCCAGCGCCGAAAGCGGCAGGGCTAAATCTTTAATTAACTTTTTCCGGAAGAGCGTTTGGGCTTCCTGGTGCCGGTATAAAACCAGGTTGGCCCGGTTACCAAATAATTTAAAAAGAAGTGCCCAGTTGTCTTCCAATTCTAAGTAAAAGCTGCGCTCATTAGGCTGCTGTACTACCGCTAAAACTTTCTTGCCAATAATTTCGGGAAATAAATCTACACTATTGGCCCGCGCCCGGTTAAAAGTGGCCGGGAAAGACAAAGCCGAAAATTGCTCGGTAAGTTGCGCTTTTAGGTAAAAGTCGGTGTGGTTATCAGTAAACCCAATAATTAACTCGTCTTTTTCCTGGCTAAAACAAGAGACTATGGTAAAATGCCGTATTTTTTGTTCGAGCGCCGGGGTAAGCTGCCGCAGAAAGTAATAATTGTTGTGCACAGTTTAAAGTTCTAGTTTCAGGCCATCGTAGGCCAGACTAACAAACTCGGGTAGTTCGGCTTCTACTTCGTGGTGCAAGCCCATTAAATGACTGATATGCGTGAGGTAAGCTTTTTGCGGGCGTAACTCAGTTAACAGATCCAGGGCTTCGGCTAAAGAATAATGCGAAATATGTGGTTCTTTCCGCAAGGCATTGAGCACAATAACCTCGGAGCCTATAATTTTCTTTTTTTCTTCGGCGCTGATATAATTGGCGTCGGTAATGTAGGTGAAATTTTGAATGCGGAAACCCAGTACCGGCAATTTGTAGTGTTTTACCCGGATGGGTTGCACCGGAATATCGTCTAAAGTAAAGGGTGCTTCGGTAATGGGGTAGAGGTTTACCCGCGGTATACCGGGGTAATTATGACCCGAAAAAATATAGGCAAATTCTTGTTTAATCTGATTGAGCACGCGTTCTTCGCCGTAAAGGGGCATGTCGGTGTGCTGCATAAAATTGTAAGCCCGGATATCGTCTAAGCCGGAGGTGTGGTCTTTGTGTTCGTGGGTAAAAAGCAGGGCATCGAGGCGTTTAATGCGCTCCCGCAATACTTGTTGCCGGAAATCTGGCCCGGAATCGATAATAATGCTTTTGCCCTGTGTTTGAATATGCACCGAAACCCGGAGGCGTTTATCCCGGAAATCGAGCGAACGGCAAACTTCACATTCACAACCAATTACCGGTACTCCCTGGGAGGTGCCGGTGCCTAAAAAAGTTACGGTCAAAGTGCCTTTTCCTGGTTACAAATTTCCTGGTACAACAACATGCTTTTTTCCGTAAGCCGGCTGGTATCCAGGGGGGTGTGGCGTAATATTTCGTATAAACAATTAATGCGGCCTTCCAGCGGAAAATATTTATTTACCACGGCCACTTTCCTATCCTTTATTAAACAGTAACCCGCCTTAAAGTTACCTTTTTCGTATCGCAACATAAAGTCCGATTCGGCAAAAATATCTTCCAGGCGGGTTAAAAAAGAGCGGGTGTACTTTAACTCCATCCTTGCGGATTAAGATACATATTGTTTTACCGTTTGTACCAGCATATCAAAGTCTAGTGGTTTAGGCAAATAAGCGTTAATGCCGGCTTCTTTAAAATCATCCATGGTATAATTATTCGCGTTACCGGTTACCGCAATAATCGGAATCTTGGCTATTTGTTCGTCGGAATGTTTCCGGATTTCGCGGGTGCACTCCATGCCATTTTTTACGGGAATATTTAAATCCATCAGGATGGCATCTATCTTTTGCTTTTCCACCTGTTTCAAGACTTCACCGCCATTCTTAGCTGTAAGAATTTTATAATTCTGCAATTCCAGAATTTTCTTAGTCAGATTAAGAATTACAGAGCTATCTTCTGCTATCAGTATAGTTTTATTTTCAGCCATTTTAGTTTAGTGTAAATTTTTTCGGATAGTCTTTTCTAAAGTTCGAATAATGATCTAAAAGTAATGCAAAATCTTTATCTACGTTAGATAATTCTTTCTTTTTTATATCATGTTCTAATTTTTTTGCTGTTTCGGCCACAAATATAATACCTAATGTAGAGCTGGTACCTTTTAACTGGTGTAGTTTATCTAAAATTTCTTTATGCTGTTTTAAAGCAATGGCCATACCAGCTTCTTCGAGTAAAACTTCGGTTTCTTCTGCAAATTCATCGTACAAACTTCTGGCAAAATCGTCGCCGCCAATCTGGCGCAATTGTTCTATTACATTATCATCGATTAATGCTTCATCTGCGGCCGTTTCTGCTGGTTCCGGTATTATTTCGGTATCCTGAATAATAGCATTATCTTTATGCACAAACCATTTTTGAATAACGGCGTGCAGGAAATTAGCTTTTACGGGTTTAGAGACATAATCGTCTAAACCTTGGCCTAAAAATTTATCGGCATCGTCTTTCATGGAGTAGGCCGTCATGGCAATAATGGGCGGACAAGCTTTGCCTAATATTTTCTTGATTTCGGCAGTAGCAGTAACCCCATCCATTTCGGGCATCTGAATATCCATAAATATTAAATCGTAGGTTTGCGAAGTGGCCAGTTCTATGGCTTCGTAACCGTTAGAAGCAATATCAGCTTTACAACCCAGGCGCATTAAAAGCTTCTCGGCTACTTTCTGGTTAATCAAGTTATCGTCTACAAGTAATACGTATGGGTTTTGCTCAAACTTGCTTACATCATCTGATTCTTCGCGCAGTTGCTGTTGCTGAATAATGTCTTCTTCGTTGTGGGCAATGCGGCACTGAATGGTAAACCAGAAAGTACTGCCTTCGCCGTAAACCGAATCGACCCCGATTTCGCCGCCCAATAATTCGCTCAATTGTTTAGAAATGGCTAAGCCTAAACCAGTACCGCCAAAAGATTTGGTCGAAGAGTTATCGAGCTGGGTAAAATTGGTAAACAATAGCTTTTTGTTTTCATCGGTAATACCTATGCCGCTGTCTTTAACCCGGAACATAATGGTGCAGAATTCGCCATCGGTACTAATACTGGATACATTTAAATTAATAGTGCCCGAATTGGTAAATTTAATAGCATTAGAAGTAAGGTTAGATAATACCTGGAGCAAACGGGTTTCATCGGAATAAATAAACTGCGGCGTGTGCGGGGTAATATGATAATTAAACCGCAGGTTTTTCTGTTGGGCCCGGTTGGCAAACAGTGAGTGTATTTTGCTTAAAGTATAATGTAAATCTATACCGGTAATATTTAAAGATAGCTTACCGGCTTGTATTTTAGATAAATCGAGAATATCGTTCAGGATGGCCAATAACGCTTCCGATGATTTACGCAAAGTATCTACATATTCTTTCTGCTCCTCTGTATTAATGGCATGGTACAATAGATCAATCATACCAATAATACCGTTCATAGGCGTGCGCAGTTCGTGGCTCATGTTGGCCAAAAACTGTGTTTTGGCTTGTAAAGAGCTTTCAGCCAGATCTTTGGCTTTTATTAATTCTAGCTGAATTTTCTTAATATCGGAAATGTCGCGGGCTACGCCTTCAGTACCTAACGGATTGCCGTTGCTGTCGTAAACCTGGCTGGCACTAATCAGAAAATCTTTGATTGAACCGTCTTTGCTTTTAAAGCCAGCTTCAAAGTTCCGGACTTTACCTTGTTCCCTTAACCTTTGGAGCAGGGTATCCCGTTCATTCAGGTCGGCATAAAGCATGGAGGCATGCTCACCGGAAACTTCATCGGGGTGGTAGCCCAGAATTTCAGTTACAGATGGGCTCATCAGGGTTATTCTACCATCAGCATCGGTTTGATAGAACAAATCCTGGAAGGAGGTAAAGATATTCCGGAATTTTTCTTCGCTTTCTTCCAGCGCCAGCGCCGAAACTTTCTTCTCCGTAATATCCAGCGCCATGGCCGATATTTCTTCAAAAGAACCGTCTTCGAGGTAAATGGGATTTAAAAATATTTCCTGCCATTTAATATCGCCTTGCGGCGTGTAACTTCTTAGCTCAAAATGACACGGATGGCCCGCAAAAGCTTTCTGGTACAGCTCGTGCCAGATGTTAATTTCAGCTTCCTGTTCGGCAGGGCGGTTGCCAGCCGCAATGGCCAAATTATAGAATAAAGGTAAACCCAATTGCGGATGGGTGCCCCAGTTTTCGCTGTAAAAATTAAAGAAGTTCTGGTTGTAAGATGTAAATATTAAATCGCGGTTAACCGACCACATCATGTGGGAGCCGCTTTCGAAAATAGCTTTTAACCGGGCATTTTGTTTATTTATCTGTACCTCGTTGCGCTTCCGCTCAATGGCCAAAGCTACCTGGTTCGAGATAAAATGTAGGATTTCAATATCAGAACTTACGTAGGCTTCTTGTTTACGATAATCCTGCACGGCAATTACCCCAATAATGCGCTCGCCCACCATGAGTGGGGAACACAATATTACCTCGGGCATAGGGCCATCAATATGAATAACGCCTTTATTTTCTAATTCCAGAATATCTTCTTTTAGCAGAAATAGTGGTTTACCTGTATTGATAATATATTCTGAAATGCCAAAGGCAAATGGTCTTTCGCTTTCGGTACTATTGGCGGTATTGTATTGGTCTACGAAGTAAACGTAATTTAATTGGGTTTTATCTTCGTTGCATAAAGCAATATAAATATTGTTTGTTTCAATAATTTTGCTCAGCTCACGGTGAATAGCGCCATAAAGCGATTGTAAGTCTTTGCTACTAATGGCTAGGTTAGCGATACTGTAATAAACTTTTTGCAGACGCTCGGCTTTAATCCGGTCGGTTATATCGTGCAGAATAGCCCGGGTAGCAACGGCTTTATTGCCTTGCCAGGTACAGGTAATACTACCAATTAAGTGCACCGGCTTGCCGGTTTTGGTCAGAAATACCGTTTCTATTTTATTTACATTTTCGCCTTTGTACAGGTTGCGTAACTGGTAAATCAGCTTGGCCTTGTAATACGGGTGTACAATATCATTCAGGCTAAGTTTCTCAATATCAAAATCATCGAAACCTAGTTTTTCTTTCCAGGCTTTATTTACAAATAAAAATTTGTTATCGGTAGATACGTTCTGGATTAAGTCGTGCGAATTATCAAATATATCTTGCAGCCGGTTACGATTATCCTTTATGGCTTCTAAAGCGGCTTTTTTATCGGTATTGTCTTTTCCTAAATTTATAACGCCAATTATTTCGCCATCCGAATCGTATTCAAACATGCGTTGCCAGAAAAATGTCCGGGCTTCGCCGCTTTTCGTTTTTAATTCGCGTTCAAAATTATTAATGAGTTTGCGGTTCTTTACCGATTCCAGGAACAGCGTGCGTCTTTCTTCCTGCTCAGGTCCCGAAACAAACAAATCAAAATAATCTTTACCAATTAATTCTTCGGGTTCGTAACCCAGAATATCTTGCAGGTAAGTATTTACGTATTTGATCTGGCCCGTCAGGTCCACGTTCAGATAGGCCATTTCTATTTTGCCGATGAAATCGCGGAACTGGTTAATAGATTCCGTTAATACCTCTTCTTTACGTTTGGCAATGTGTATTTGCTTAAGTTCGGTAATATCGCGGATTACCGTTTGGATGTAGAACCGGCCACTAATTAAAATACGGTTGAAGCGTACTTCTGCCTCTAAGCTGGGCAAATCGGCATGTTTTCTTTTCCACTCAAATTTTAATTCTCCGCCTTTTTCCAGTACTTCCTGCAAATAATTTCGGAGGCGCTCTTCTTCGGCGGGGTTATTATTGCCTAAAATTTCCGGAATGGTTTTGCCAATAATATTATTTTTGCTAATGCCAATGATAGATTGGGTTGTGCGGTTGCTATCGGCAATGGTTACACCTTCACTTAAAATAATGGCATCCGACGAAGAATCGTAGAGGGCCTGGTACTTGCTCTCGGAGTAACTTAACTGACGGTTTAACTCGTGTTTGGTAATGTATTGGCCTATTTCATTGCCAATAGAATCTACAAGCGAAGTAAATGAATAAGTTATTTTTTTAGGATTGTGTACAAATAGTACCAGCACGGCTACACACGAGTTATCGGAGCAAACCGGCATAATAACCAAATCTTTAATTCGCAGGACTTTTTCAAAAAAGGCATACAGCAATTTTACCGAGTCGCGAATTTCTTTGCGGTTAAGCTTTTCTTTTAACTCCGGTTCTAGCGCAACCGAGGCATTTTTGTTTAGTAACGCTTGGTTGGTACCACTGGCCGACAGCAGATTTAAAAGGTGATCGCCTTCCTGGTACAGGTAAATGCCACCTCCAATTAACGGGGTTTTTTCCATTAATTGCTCCAGGGTAAACTGCAGAATTTCTTCGGTGGTTTTAAACCTAGGTAAATGCGACAGCAAATAATTAATAAACTCAAGCTGGTCGTTGCGGAGCCGGATATTTTGCTCGGAATGTAACCGGTTTAAAGTATCTATGGCGCTGGCAATTATTACTTTTTGACCTTTAAAGTAGCCTGGCGTTAAAATTATTTCTACGGTAATCAGTTCTTGGTTTTTGCCTTTAAACCAGGAGTCAAATTTCTGAATATTGCCGTTTAGGGTTTGGGTCAACCTTTTCCGGAAAAACGAACTTTCAAAAGAGTTAAAATCCAGAATTTCCGAAATGGGTTTGTTAATTAATTCTTCTTTCTGGTAAGAAGATAATTGTAAAGCTGCTTTGTTCAGATCCAGAATTTTACCCTGCGCATCGAGTATACATATACTCTCTAAGCTGTTTTCGAATATTTCTTTATAGTTATCTTCTTTCACATTTTTACCCGCTGTCGTTTTATTAGCAGGTGTTTTGTCGTTCAGGGTACAACAAATAAAAGCATGCCCTTCAAAATCCTGAACGTAAGTAAGGTTTAAGTTTAAATTATTATTAGGTTTTTGCGACTCTGATAAAGCTAAGCTAGCGTGTTTTTTCTGCGGTAATTTTACCAGCAAGTCCGAAATCTTTTTCTTTTCGCTACCGGGTACCAGGTTAGTTAAGCTTACCGCATGTAAATGATCGAGGGTAATGGTGTCTTGAGCAAGTCGCGTAGCGGCCAGGATACTACCGTCGGGCGCGCAAACCAATAATTTCTGTTGAGAGTCGGTAAGTTGCAAAGTAAGGTCCAATAAATTTTGGGCTAACTCCTTTACAGAAACTTCAGGCAAAGATACTGGATTATGGCGCATAAAAAGTTGTAGCTAGAGCAGAGAAATTTGTAATATATTTATATATCTAAAACAGTATAGATATGTTTTTAAATCAGGTTAAAATTCAAAAAATATAATCATATTTACAACTAATTACCGTTTTATTTATGATTTGTTTTGTAGCTGTAAATGTTAAAACGAGAATGACTTACGCTTGGTTTTTTGCATTAATAGAATAAGCTATACGGGCGTTTGCCTTTTGGTACTATAAGTTAAAGTAGCAGGGCTAAATTTTGTTAAAATATCAGGCGTGGTGTAATAGTACATAAAAGGGTAAAGTAAAACGTCTGGTTTAAACTTAAAAGTGACTGGATATACGAAATTAATATTTGCTGGGTAACTTTACGGGCTTAAAAAATCTTAAGCTGCTTAATTATTTGCCTTTAATGCCTTTACAAAAAGCTCCGGATTTAAAAACTTTATTGGTAGTAGCTGGCCCAACTGCGGTAGGTAAAACAGAACTGTGTTTGCGGTTGGCTACTCATCTTCAGGCACCAATTGTATCTGCCGACTCTCGCCAATTTTACAAAGAATTAAGTATTGGTACGGCTAAACCTACTCCCGCTGAGTTAGCCGCAGTGCCGCATTATTTCATTAATTCGCATACTTTAACCCAGGTTTATAGTTGTGGCGCTTATGAACAAGACGCGCTGGCGTTACTGCAACAATTGTTTAGCGAGACTGATTTGGTTATTTTAACCGGTGGTTCGGGGCTGTACATCCAGGCGGTTTGTGAAGGCCTCGACGAAATGCCCGCCATTAACCCCCAGATTCGGGAAAATTTAATATCTACTTTGGCCCAGCAAGGATTACCTGCATTATTAGCCGAGCTCGAAAAACAAGATCCGGTTTATTTTCAGCAAGTAGATCGGGCTAATCCGCAACGGGTAATCCGGGCACTAGAGGTTTGTTATGGCACGGGCCAGCCTTATTCCTCCTTCCGGAAAAAGAGCCGGGCAGAAAGGCCTTTCGGGATTATAAAAATTGGTTTAAATCGCGACCGAACAGAATTGTACGCCCGCATTGACCAACGGATGGACCAAATGTTAATTGCTGGCTTAGCCGAAGAAGCACGGGAATTTTATGCTTACAGGCACCACAATGCATTACAAACCGTTGGTTACCAAGAAATATTTGATTTTTTTGAAGGTAAACAGGATTGGGACGAAACGGTACGTTTACTTAAACGCAACAGTCGGCGGTATGCCAAAAGACAGCTTACCTGGTTTACCCGCGACCCGGATTTTAAGTGGTTTCATCCGGATGAATACGAGGCCATGCTAGCATATATAAACCAAACTACCGGCCGGCCGGAATAATTTAAAAAACAAGTAAGAGCGAAAAATAGGGGCGATTGGCCTTACCTTGCATTCAGCAGAAACAGTGATGCTGAAAGTAAAAACCTGTTCTGTTGAATGAAGGTAATGGGTTGCCGCTAAAAATTTTAAAGTACTACAGATTAAACGCTTAATATTTCAACCATTCGTACAAAACGCTGGTTAATTATTTTCTTTTTGTTAATGGTATCTTTAAACGGGGTATAAACCAAACGCGAATTTACTATCCCGGCCATTACGTCGGCTTTGCCGTTTATTAAACCCTCTACGGTTGCAATACCAATCTGGCTGGCCAGTAATCGGTCGGCGGCTGTTGGGGCACCGCCCCGTTGCACGTGGCCCAGAATTGTTACGCGGGCATCCATTTGGGGCAAAGCTTCTTTAACCTGCGCAGCTATATGAGTTGCATTGCCTTCTTCGTCGCCTTCGGCAATTATAATGATAAAGGACGTTTTAGAGCGGCTCCAACCGTTGCGCAAAGTATCTATCACCTGGTCTATGGAAGTAGATGTTTCCGGAATCATAACAATTTCGGCACCTCCGCCAATGGCGCAGGGCATGGCAATGTAACCAGAATCGCGGCCCATTACTTCAATAAAAAATACCCGTTCGTGGCTGTCGGCGGTATCGCGTATTTTATCAATGGCGTCGAGGGCCGTATTTACCGCTGTATCGTAGCCAATGGTGTAATCGGTGCCGTATAAATCGTTATCAATGGTGCCGGGTGCCCCCACAATCGGAATCCCAAATTCTTCCTGAAAAAGGGTAGCGCCGGTAAAAGTACCGTTGCCACCAATGGCTACCAAACCATCTATCTCAAATTTCTTTAATTGCTCATACGCTTTTTCCCGGCCTTCGCGGGTCATAAATTCTTGGCTCCGGGCCGATTTTAAAATGGTACCGCCTTTCTGTATGGTATTGCTCACCGATGAAGATTCCATCCGGAAGAATTCACCTTTAATCATGCCATTATAGCCTTTCCGGATGCCGTATACCTCAATACCGTGGTAAATGGCCGTTCTGACTACTGCCCGGATACAAGCATTCATTCCCGGCGAATCGCCACCAGAAGTAAAAACCGCAATTCGTTTCATGTTCACCTTAATTAAGCCGGCAAATTAAATAAATTTAGCCCTATTAATTCGCTAAATTTCTTATATTTTAACTTAAGATTTAAATTTCTATAATACTGAAACCTTTTTTTTACAAAAAATATATAATCGGGCCTTTGTAGCCGTTTTAATTAAAAAAGTAACAGTTAACATATACAAAAACAATAATATATCGTATCTTATGTAGTTCCCGGGTCAGGCTTGCTTACGTTAATTTTCTGAGCAAAAACAATAATTTTATTTCTGATTTGGTATAGGATGCCAGACTTTTCGAGCCATTTTTTTAATCAGGTCTAAGACTTAATATAAACGGATATGTTTAATCTTTTTGAAAATGAACAAATTAAGCGGGTTAAGAACCACATTGCCAATTTAGGTGCGTTGGCCAAAATAGATGGCCATATCGATTCTTCGGAAATGAATTATATAATTGCTGTAGGCCAGAAAAATGGTTTAAAACCCGAAGACGTGCGCACTTTAATTTCGAATACCGATTCGGTGAAGGTACATATTCCGGAAAACGATTCGGAACGGTTTGACCAAATTTATGACCTGGTAGAAATGATGCTGGCCGATGGTATTGTAGACGACAACGAAATGGAATTTTGCATGGAAATGGCCGCCAAATTGGGTTTCCGGAAAGCCGTGGTAGGTGTTTTGGTTCGTAAAATTTCGATGGGCGTAAAAGATGGGTTTTCGCGGGAGCACATTAAAAACGAATCGCAATCTTTTTTAAATATTAAATAAAGCCATTAACCTGGCGCTATAAATATTTACACGCAAAAAGAAAGCGGGGGTAAAACATTAGTAGGTTTTGCCCCCGCTTTCTTTTTTAACAAAGTTCTGTTAAACCGTTGTTTGCAACTTGCAATTAGTTTAACCAAACTATTTAATTTATTACAAAGGCCAGAATATAGGCACCATAAATATTATAATCAGGACGGTAATTAATGTAAGTCCCGAACCAATTTTAAGAAAATCGCTGAAGCGGTATTTGCCCGGCCCGTAAACCAGAATACAAGATGGTTCGAAAGGTGTTACCAGCGATACCGAAGCTGCTAACATAATGGCAATAGCAAAAGTACGGGGGTTGGCATCCAGGGCTTCGGCGGTTTGCAGGGCCACCGGTACAATTACCAAAGCGGCGGCTGCATTAGACATGGGCTGGGTTAAGAAAACGGTCAGGAAAATAAAACCGGCCAGAATACTCAGGGTTCCGAAAGGGGCCAGTAAATCTACAATACCATTGGCCAGGTAATTGGCGGCCCCTGATTTATCCATGGCCGCACCAAAAGCAGTCATGCCCCCAATCAAAATTAAAAGTCGCCAATCAATGGCCTGGTACGCCCGGTCGGTACTAATGCAACCCGTTAATATACTGATAACAGCAGCGCTCAAAAAGCTGATTGATAAAGGCAGAATATTAAACGAGCCCAGAATAATAGCCAGCACAAACGCCGACATGGTGATTATACCTTTACGTTTCCGGAACAGCACCTGCGAAAACTCTTCTAATACAGCCAGGTGTTGGTTAGAACGTAAATAATTTAAGCGTTCCTGCGAGCCCTGTACCAAAAGCAAATCGCCTAATTTTAAGCGCACATCACTTATTTGGGTCCGTAGGGTTTCGCCTTTGCGCGATACGGCCAGCACAATTAAGCCGTAGCGCCGCTGAAAATCTATTTCCCGGATGGTATGCCGGATAAGGTTAGAATGCGCGGTTATCAATATTTCGGCTAGCCGGATGTCCGGACTTTGTAAGGCATCTTCCAGCACCACGTCGGCCATAATTTCAATGCCTTTGGTTTCCCGGATTTTTATCAAATCATCTATTTCGCCTTCTACCAGCAAAATATCACCGCCTTGTATGCGCGTCCGGTAATCGGGTAAAAACTTTTCTTTCTCCCGGATAATATTCAGCATTTTAAACTTTTTTTTGCTTAAATCCGAGGCATATACCAGTTGGCCCACCAGCGGCGAATTTTGATTAACCAGCACTTCGGTAATATATTTCTGCATGGCATATTCTTCGGTAAGTGCGTGCTCCTGGTGGTTGGGCAAAAGTCTTTTCCCAATGGTCATCATGTAAATAATGCCTACTATAAAGATAGTAATGCCAATAGTCGAAATCTCGAACATGCCTACCGGATCTAAGCCGGCTTTGGCAATGTAACCACTAACTGCAACGTTGGTTGAGGTACCAATTAAGGTACAGGTACCGCCCAGGATAGAAGAAAAAGCCAGCGGCATTAATAATTTAGAAGAGCTTATTTTAAGTTTCCGGGAAACACCCATAAGCGGCGAAACAAACATAGCCGTAACAGTGGTGTTGTTCATAAATGCTGATATAGCACCCGAAATAAGCATTACCAGAAACAACAGAATATTCGCACCTTTACTGGCCACTTTTACCAGTCGGGCAATTAAAAACTCCAGAATACCCGATTCTTCTAATGCCGCTGTTAATACAAATATACACGCCAGTATTACAATAAAATCGCTGCTGAAACCGGCAAAGGCATCGGCGGGGGTAATAACCCGGGTGGTGCACAATACAATCAGCATGATTAAAGTAACCATGTCTACAGATATTTTTTCTGTAGCGAATAAAATAATGGCTATAACGAGCAATGTTAAAACAATAGCTATTTGCATATTCTGGTTAAAAACGTAGCAGCTAATTAAACCTGTCCGGAATTAAAAAACATTGGCTTTTTACAACAGGTATTGCTTTTACTCTTTGGGCTGATTATAGTTCTATGCGATTAAGAATTATATAACCTTTCTTTAAAGCGGTTCAAGCTAATAAAATTAAGCGGATTCATCAATAGCAGCCAGAATTTGGGTACAGGCTTCTTTAATTTGGTCAGGGTTAATGGTCAGGGGCGGGGCAATGCGCATAGCGTTATCGCAAAACAAAAACCAATCGGTAAGTACGCCTTTGGTAATTGCCCGATCAATAATGGGTTTTAACACGGCAAAGGAGGCAAATTCAACGGCCATGAGTAAGCCACTGTTGCGGATAGCCTTAATTTGGGGGTGCACCAACAACTCCCGAAATAAATTAGCTTTACCGGGTACAGCCGCAAGCAGGTTTTCTGATTGTACCACTTGCAGCGTAGCCAAAGAGGCAGCGCAAGATACCGGATGGCCGCCAAAGGTGGTTAGATGGCCCAGAATAGGCTCCGTCTTAAAAACCGACATAATCTTAGCCGAGGAAATAAAAGCCCCAATGGGCATGCCGCCGCCCATTCCTTTGGCGCATAATATAATATCGGGGATAATCTGGTATTTCTCAAAAGCCCAGAACGTACCGGTACGGCCAAAGCCCGTCTGAATTTCATCGAGAATGAGCAAGGTGCCGGTCTGGTCGCATTGGCGGCGTAAGGCAATAAAATAATCTGTATCCGGTATCCGCACGCCGGCTTCGCCCTGTACGGCTTCTATAATTACCGCTGCTGTTTGGTTTGTAATATTATCTAAATCGGGCAAATAATTATACTGGATATGACTGACGCCGGGTAGCAACGGCCGGTAAGCGCGTTTAAAATTTTCGCTCCCGGTAACCGATAAAGCGCCGTGCGTAGAACCGTGGTAAGAGTTGAAACAAGAAATAAACTGGGTACGGCCGGTATAGCGTTTAGCTAGTTTTAAAGCACCCTCTACGGCCTCGGCACCGGAATTTACCAAGTAAACATTATCTAAAGGAGCTGGTAATGTTTTTTGCAGTTCGGTAGCCAATTGGGCCTGTGGGGCTTGCACAAATTCGCCGTATACCATCAGGTGCAAATACTTATCTAACTGGTTCTGGATGGCCGCTAACACATGCGGATGCCGGTGGCCTACATTGCTAACGCCAATGCCCGAAATTAAATCCAGGTAACGTTGGCCGTCCTGGCTGTACATGTAAACACCTTCCGCTTTTTCAATTTCCAGAAGCAACGGAAAATCAGAAGTCTGGGCCTGGTGTTGTAAAAATAACTGGCGATTCGAAAGCATATAATTTGGGGCTGTATGTTACAATTAGACCTAAAAAGTAATAACCAGTTAAGCCAGGCAGTATTTTAGCTCCGCTAGTTTAAAACCGATATTTTTTCTTTTCGACTGCAAAGATCAAAAAAAAGCCTGACTTTGTTTAAGTCAGGCTTTTTTATTGGTTAATGTTCTATCGGTTGCTGCCCCGGGCCGTTTGGCCGGTGTCTAGTTTTTTTAATAAAACTTTGGTAAAATCGCG
Source organism: Adhaeribacter sp. (assembly GCF_057359045.1). Classification (NCBI taxonomy): domain Bacteria; kingdom Pseudomonadati; phylum Bacteroidota; class Cytophagia; order Cytophagales; family Hymenobacteraceae; genus Adhaeribacter; species Adhaeribacter sp. The sequence continues at coordinate 7,951 of NZ_JBMQUD010000003.1, read as the reverse complement.
TTCGCTCCGGTATAAAGTAGCAATTTGCCTAACCGAAATTACCCGCATAAACCGCTCCATGTAATTTTTATCTAAGTTCAGTTCTTCCTGACGCCAGTTAAAACGGTTGTTCAGGGCCGTTCTGATTTCGGCTTCCGACATGGCATCAATATTTTCCATGCGTAAAGCCCGCGATTTATCGCGCAGTAACTCGCGCTCGCTTTCTAACTGGTTGTAAATGGGCCAGAATTTCTGCGATTGTTCCGGGGTTAAGTCTAACTTTTCGGTCAGGTAAGCAATTTTGGCGTTCTGAATATTTTGTAATCTTTCTTTGCTGGGCTGGTCACGGTTCTGGGCCTGTAAGAACAAACCGGAGCCGGTTAATAGCCAAAAAAAAGTAAAAATAAATTTAAAATCTTTCATTCGTTAATTAAAAGGTAATTTCATTTAAGTCGGCCAACTCAACTTCGTGCCAGATATCTTCTTCGGTAGCCTGAATAAATTCGTAAGAAATATCTTTTTCGGCCTGCGACAAATAAGCTAAGTCGGTAGGGTGCAGTTGTTCTGTATTTACTAAATAATCTACTACTTCGGTTTTAGATACCGTAGCTAATAATTGTTCCGGGTTTTCGGTTGGTTGGTTCTGGTTGCGGAAAGTTACAAAAAATATGCCCAATAATAAGACCAATCCGGCTAAAGCCCCTTGTAAACCATAGTTGCGGAGCCAAAGCATCCAGGCTGGTTGGGAAACGCGTTTATCTTGCTGTACCCGGGCCATTACAACGCCCGGCAACTTTTCGAAATAACCCGCCGGTGCCTCGTAAATATTCTTCTTCGGTAATTCGTCCAGTTTCATGTTAGTTAGAGTTATAACTAAGCCTTGGGTTTAATGTGAAGTCAAAAATTCTTCAATTTTTTTTACCGCTAAGTGATAAGAAGCTTTTAAAGCACCTACAGAGGTTCCTACAATTTCTGATATTTGCTCGTATGTTAAATCGTCGTAGTAACGCATATTAAACACCAAGCGTTGCTTATCGGGTAACCGGAGCAACGCTTTTTGCAGTTGTTTCTGAATTTCGTCGCCGGCCATAGTAGGCGTGGCATCAATCTTTTCGGATAATTCGGCGGCTACATCGTTAATTGGTAAAAAAAACTTGCGGCGTTTCGAAGCCAGAAAATTTAAACATTCGTTCGTGGCAATGCGGTAAATCCAGGTGTAAAGTTGCGATTCTTGGCGGAAATTTTCCAGATTTTTCCAGATTTTAATAAAAGTTTCTTGGGTGAGGTCATCCGCATCGTCGTGGTCGATTACCATTTTGCGGATATGCCAGTAAACTTTTTGCTGATACTTGCGCACTAGCTGGTTATAAGCAAAGTTGCGGGTATCCGGGTCCAAAAATTTCTGGACTAGCTCTTTATCTTCCAAGGTTTTTAAAATCGGTTCGAGGCGGTTAATAGTTGCCAAGTAATTTTTATGTAAGAAGTAATTTATGACTAATTTTCATTATATAAAATAACACTCCGCCGGGCGGTTAATAATTTTATTGTCTAAACCAGTATAGATTAGCCCAAGTATTCGGGTTTAGTACCTTTAGAATGTTTGCTGTGGTAAATAGCCGGAACCCGAAAAAATCTTGGTCAAAAAAGCATAAATCGACTTTAACTTATTTTTTGGGATTAACTGAGTAACAGAATTTTTTCTGAACCAAGCTTATGCAGGCTAAAATACTTCTAGCAATATAGAATTGTAATTCTGTAGGAAATTTGAATTTAAGAGAATAATAATAAAAAAATAAGTGCCCGCAGGGCCTTACAGAAACTGTTTACCTGCTGGTAGTATTTGCCTGAGAAATGCTGGTAAAAAAAGCTATTGGAAAAAATTATTTGGTAAAGAGTTTAACCGTAGTGGTAACCGCCGATTTTATGGTAAAATCTTGCACATCGGTAAATTTACTGCCGTTGGCAAATTTGGTGCGGTAAACCAAGCGGTAGTTTCCTGGCTGTAGGGGTAAATTTATTTTGCTGCTGTTTTCCGGAAAGTTGTAAATCCAGGTTTGTTGCCCGTTTTCGTTTATGGTGTATAAACTGCCGTAACCCTGCAACTCATTGGGTACGCTTAAAATGCCCGGCGAGGGAAAAGTAATGGTGTTGGTTTGGCTCGGTTTAACGGTTACATCGGGTAAATAAAGGCGCGGTAGAGTAAGTATTTCTAAATCGTAATTGCCGGTTAAATATTTTTGCCGGGAACCAAAAGGTTGGGCCAGTAATATTTTATCGGAGCCTTTTTCCCGCACCAAAGCTTGTACCAAACCATAAGGCGTAGGGCCGTCTTGCCGCAGGTGCAAGGTGCCTTGGGGTACCTTTACTGAAAATACATTGTGCTTACCCGGCTGAATTTCTAAGCGGCGCAAAATAGTGGGAGGCACGGTATTCACGACTAAATCATAACTCATCAGGGCATCAATATTCAGGTTATCGGGTTTGCCGTTCTGGTCCAGGTAATGCACATAATTGTACTCGGGTTCGTTGGTAAGTGAATTTACCAGTGTAAGATTTACATTCGATTCTACCGAGCGGCCACGATCGTCTTTTAATTCTACGGCTACGGATGTATTGCTTAAAGCAATATCTACCACCTGGTTCAGGATTTTACTAAACGCATTAATATCAGCGGCATTAAAATATTGCCCTACACACGAAAAATGCTGTTCAAACTGGCTGTCGGCCCCAATACCAATAACAAAAGGCCGTAAAAAAATATGCTTTTGCTGCAATGCCAGCGAAGCCGCGCAAGGGTCACCGCCACAAGATTCTAAGCCATCGGTAATAATTATAATAATATTGCGGGCAAATTTATCGGCCGGAAAATCGTTAGCCGATTGCTGCAAAGAGTACGTGATAGGGGTATTGCCTTTGGGTGTAATTTGTTTTAACCGGTTAATAATTTGCGCTTCGTTGCCCTCCGAAAAAGGTACTTCTAGTTTAGAGTCCTGGCAATTATTGCTTTCGCGGCCATATAAATGCCCGTAAGCCCGTAAGGCAAGTTCCAGGTTTTGGTATTGCTGCAAAGAATCTACCAGCTTAGAAAGCAAATTTTTGGCTACTTCGGTGCGGGTGCTGTTTTCCCATTTGGCCAGCATACTACCCGACATATCGAGTAAAAAAAGAATACGGGTTTTTTTAGGCGGAACGGGATTATTTTTGGTTTGGGCAAAGGCACAACTGCCGGTAACCAAACCCCATATAAGGCTGGCTAAGATTATTGCCCGAAAGAGGTTTTTCCCCATACCCCGATTTAGATTTCTTTTATAACGATAAATTTACCTGGTAAATACTTTTTGATACTTAAAGCTGTAGAGGCGTGGGCCTCATGTATGCCCACCTACGTTAAATAACTTTAAATATAACAATATGCCGGCAAAGCTAAATTACCCTAAAGATAGAAAAACTATTTAAGAGTAATCTGATTTTTATGCAAAATAATATTTGTTCTACAAAGAGGCAACGTTAGATTTATACCTTAGCTAATAAGCCATTATAGGTAAAATAAGCTTAGTTTAAGTATGTATATTAATCTTATTATATATTTTATGTTTATAAAATGAATCCTATATCCTGGGTGTGTTATTTTGCCATAAAAGGTCAGCGGGTTAAGCCGAAGAAGTTTTAAAATTTAGATTAATGGTGGTAGGCAGATTTAGCTTTTCTGGCCCGGGTTTAAAGAAGTTTTAGTTTTAAGTTTAGTGGGATGTGGTTTCTAAAACAAATTATTCTTTGCAAAGCGCTGGATTATTTTGCAAATAAAAAGCCCGGCGGGTGTTTACATAATTAAACACCCACCGGGCCAGGTAAAGAGATAATAAAAGTTAGTTAGCCACCGGTTTATTTCACCAATTGGGCCGCATGGTTTTTAGTGTCTACCTTGGTAATAATATCCTGGATAATACCGTTTTCGTCGATGAGGAAAGTGTAGCGCATGGTGCCCATGTATTTGCGGCCGTACATCGATTTTTCCTGCCAAACCCCGTACGCTTCTACCATTTTTTTATCGGTATCGGAGAGCAAGGTAAAAGGCAGTTCAAACTTCTGAATAAACTTCTGGTGCGATTTCTCGTCATCGACGCTCACGCCAATAACCTCGTAGCCTTTTTGGCGCAGGTCGTAATAATTGTCGCGGAGGTTACAGGCCTGGGCAGTACAACCGGGGGTATCGTCTTTGGGGTAAAAATATATAACGAGTTTGCGGCCGCGGTAATCCGATAATTTATGGGCAATGCCATCCTGATCCGGAATCGCGAAATCGGGGGCTTGGTCGCCAACTTGCAGTTTCATAAGCTTAATGGTTTAATTTAATTAAAGAGTGCGGTTTATAACTGGCGCGCTTTGGTTTTGTTTAAAAGGCGACGCTTAAATTTTAAGGCGGTAAATACCCTCATTGCCAACAGCATCTTTTAAGCGCAGGACCAAATCGCCGGCCAATGGTTCCGATTTATTTAACCGTTCGGAAGTTAAAGTAGCGTTTTTGTGTTCAAATTTCATCAGCAAAAATTCCCCATTCAACTCGGCCCGGAAATAAGATACGCCCGATAAATCGTCGCCGATTTTGATTTTAATTACCTGCGCCGATTTAGAAACCAGTTTCATGGTAGGAGCTTTTGTATCGCTTAAAATTTTAAACTTACCCAGGTTACGCGCTGAAAAAGTAATATTATTGCCCTCCCAAGCGCCACCCAAAAAGCCCCGGCTGTTGCCCCAGCCCAAATAATATACGGCTGCTTTGCTCTTATCCGGAATAACTTCGTCGGTTTTTAAAGTAACTTTTACCGGCTGAAATAAAGGGGTAAGCGGATTATTGATAGCATAAATGCCTTTATCAAAAGAGGCTTGCACGTACAAAGTATCGTATAAAGAATTTTTACCGAATACGGCCGTGAGGTAGCGGTTCGAAAAAGTATACTCACTACCCGATGGCACCGCCAGGTTATGCGCAAAACGCTTGGTAATATTATTCCAACGCATAGAGTCGGGCAAGCCGCCGCGTAAATCGTAGAGGTAAACGGCGTAAGAGGCCTGCGAGTAGCTGGGCAACAAATCGTAACGCAATTTATTTACAAATAGCTGTACATTAGGCACGTTGCGGGTAGTATCGTTGCCCACTATTTTTAGAATATTCTCGGAGATATCGTAGCTGAAATCTATCTTCTTAACAACCGGACCCGGGGTATAAAAATAACTTGGTTTTACGCCTTTTAAAGCAAAGCGCAACGTGGTAATATTATTGTGCGAGTCTTTTAGCTGCACACTTACCTGGTAAATTTTGTCCGGAAGCACATTTAATTTACCCCGGTTAGCGCCGGTGCGGTACAAAGGCAGTTGGTTACCATCATCAATATACAGTTTCTGAAAATTTTTGCCCGTAGATTTATAAGTCTCATAATTGATGTGCCAGGATACCTGCCGGTTTAAATCAAAAGGCACGCCATCAATTACATGGGTGTAAAACGGTTTGCCGTCTATCTCTACGTCAACTTGTTGTACGCCATTTTTATTTTGGGCCTGGCTTAAGCGATCAAAAGCCAGTACTTCCAAACCAATTAAGCCGTGGGCAGTAAGGGTATCGGGTAAGGTATAATTTAAGCCACTTTTTACCGGCGTAAATTCAAAGCGGCCAAAGCGGTTATTTACGCGCCCATCAATAGATAAAGAGCGGAGCGCCAGCGAAGTAAAAGTGGGCGGTACATCGTCTTTAATTTCCGGGAAATTGTATTTAAGTGGATTTTGCAGGTTGTTTTTGCCATCGCGCACCTCAAAGTGTAAATGCGGACCAGCCGAGCCGCCGGTGTTGCCGGAACGGGCAATTTCGTCGCCTTTCCGGAAAATAAATAAATCTTTGGGTACATTTAGCCGCAGTTCAAAAGCCTCCTGTTCGTAATGCTTGCGCAGCACGTAGTCGGTAATAGCCGGATGAAAGGTTTCGAGGTGGGCGTACGTGGTTACTAATCCGTTGGGGTGGGTTATGTAAAGCATGTTGCCGTACCCGTAGGTAGATACCTCAATGCGCGACACGTAACCATCGGCGGCAGCATACACCGGCAAGTCAATTACCTGGTTGGTTTTAATATCAATACCCCCATGAAAATGGTTCGGCCGGATTTCGCCCATACTGCCAGCCAGAAAATTTTGTTGACCCGGCATTATCGGGAAACCAAAGTAACCCGGTGGCGCTAAATCGGTGGGTAAAGTAAGCTGATTAAATTGGGCCTGAGTGGTAAACGAAAAAAGAAAATACAGGAAAAAGAACGGCAGGCTTATTTTATTACTTAATCTCAAAATCTAAAAGCTTTTTATCTTCTATAAATCCTTCTAACCGGTCGCCAATTTTTACCGGACCTACGCCTTTGGGCGTGCCGGTAAAAATAATATCGCCTTTTTTTAAGGTTATAAACCGCGACATGTAAGCGATCATTTCATCAAACGAATTTAACATGAAGCTGGTATTGCCGGTTTGTTTTTCGGTGCCGTTTACCAGTAGTTTAAAATTAATGTTACTTAAATCCGGGAAATTGGTAACAGGTAAAAATTCAGAAACCGGGGCTGAGCCATTAAACCCTTTGGCTAAAGTCCAGGGCAAACCTTTGGCTTTGGCTTTGGCTTGTAAATCGCGGGCCGTAAAATCTATACCCAGGCCAATGGCATCGTAATATTTAGAAGCAAATTTAGAACTGATGTTTTTGCCTTCTTTACAAATCCGTAGCGTTAGTTCCACCTCGTGGTGAATATCTTGTGAAAAATCGGGGAAATAAAACGGATCGTTATTTTTAAGTAAAGCTGTGTCGGGTTTAAAAAATATAACGGGTTCGTCGGGTACTTCATTTTGTAATTCGGCAATATGTTCGGCGTAATTTCGGCCGATGGCAAGTATTTTCATAAAGTCCTTGGCTTTTCCATTCAAAAATAAACAGATATTTCCGGGCATAAAAATATGCTAACCAGAATTAAATATTTTAGTAAAAGCATGCTATAACATTTTATATTCGCGCCAACGTATAAAAAGTGTTTGGCATGTAATATGCATATACTTAAAATGCCGGAGGTATAATAAGGGGAAATATGGAGCAGTAATGTTGTTTCAGATTGTACTTCAGGTTTTTAAGAAATTTAAGTCCTTAAAAAACTAAAACTATGTTAAGAAAAATATTTGTTTCTGCCGCTTTACTTGCAACTGTAGCTTGTTCAACGGTACCTATTACCGGTCGGCGGCAATTATCGTTGGTGTCTAGTGCCGAAATGCAAAGTATGAGTTACACCAGTTATAAGCAGGTTTTAGATACCTCTACGGTGTTAAATAATTCTAATGCGGCCATGGTTAAAAGGGTAGGGCAGCGGGTACAGCGAGCCGTAGAACAATATATGGCTCAGAATAACTTATCGAGCCAGTTGGCGGGTTTCCAGTGGGAGTTTAATTTAATTCAGGATAAACAGGTAAACGCCTGGTGTATGCCGGGCGGTAAAGTGGCGGTTTATACCGGTATTTTACCTTTAACCCAAAACGAAACTGGTTTAGCAGTAGTAATGGGCCACGAAATTGCACATGCTATTGCTAAGCACGGCGATGAGCGCATGAGCCAGGCGTTAATAGCCCAGATGGGTAGTTCGGCCGCACAAGTGGCGGTAGCTAACCGTACGCCGGTTGCGCAAAATATTTTATTAACAGCTGTGGGAGCTGGTTCGCAGTTAGGTATGTTGCATTACGGCCGTAACCAGGAATCGGAAGCTGACCACTTAGGTTTAATATTTATGGCCATGGCGGGTTACGATCCGCAGCAAGCCATTCCTTTCTGGGAACGTATGGCGGCACAAAAAGGAGGCGCAGCACCACCGCAATTGTTGTCTTCGCACCCTACCGATGCTACCCGTATCCGGGATATTCAGCGATTAATGCCCGAAGCGCTTAAGTATTACAAAAAAAAAT
>NZ_JBMQUD010000002.1:0-44928 GCF_057359045.1 Adhaeribacter sp. | reverse complement strand
TTACAAGATTCAAGTGAGCTTGAAAAAATCCGACAATCGTTCCAAAATTTAAAAGATACATTGGACCAAAGTTCTGTAAAGTACAGAACAGCACTGGGAAGATATAATCTAAACTTGGAGAATATTTTAAAATATGAAGTTAGTCTAGAACCAATTGTAAGTCTTATAGAAGAAAAGAATAGAGATTTAGATGCTATACAACTTGAGTTACAAGGTCAAGATGAAAATAATAAAGGACTTGAAGAAGCTATTAATGATTTATACCAAAAGCTCACTTATTTAGAAGAAAAGCTTGATGAACCATACAGGCTTTATCAAAAGTATTTGAATGACTTGGATGAATGGGAAAATAGGAGAAAAGGAATCATCGGGGACACAGATTCTTATGGAACCATAGAGCACTCAAAGTCAGAATTAAAATATCTAGATGAGAAGCTCCCGCTGGAATTAGAAAGTGCAATAGGTGAAAGAAACCAATTAGTTAAAAAGTTATTTGATAAGAAATCAGAGATATTAGGTCTTTATAAAAGTTCTTATAAACCTATCACAGAATTTATTGAAAAGTATACTTATTTGATGAAGGACTACCAAGTTAATATTTCGGTAGAGTTTACACTTGATGGTTTTATTACTAAATTCTTTGACCACATTTCTCAAGGTGCACGTGGCACTTACATCGGTTTAGAAGAAGGTCAAAAATTTCTAATTGACTTAATTCCACAATTTGATATTAATGAATCCAACAGCCTCCTAGAGTTCCTTAATGCTATAAGGGAAAGTCTATTATTTGATAAACGACTAGATCAAAACAACTCTAAAAGAGAGTTAGAACAACAACTTAAAAAGAGTTATACAATTGATGACTTCTACAGGTTCCTCTACGGAATTGACTTCCTAAAGCCTACCTTTAAATTAAACTTAGGAGATAAATCACTATCAGAATTATCCCCTGGTGAAAGAGGTGCCCTCCTATTAATATTTTACTTATTTCTAGATAAGGACGATAAACCGTTACTAATTGATCAACCTGAAGAAAACCTTGATAACCAAAGTGTTTATCAGTATTTAGTACACTTTATTAAAGAAGCAAAAAAAAGAAGGCAAATAATTATTGTTACTCATAATCCTAACCTAGCTGTAGTCTGTGATGCGGAGCAAGTTATTCATATGGTAATTGATAAAACAAATAATAATACAGTTTCTTATAAATCCGGAGCTATAGAGGATTCACTAATAAATTCTACTATTGTTGATATACTAGAAGGTACAAAACCTGCCTTTAATAATAGAACTAATAAATATTCATTAAGCAATTATTAATTTTATACGTTTAACGCAAACTCTGATATTATAATCAATTTTTGACATTTTTATGGAATTCACTATAGAACAAGTCTCTAAACTTTTTACTGAAAAGAAACACCTTTACATTAATCAAGAAATTAACTTTAAAAACCCTGACGGAGAAATAATAACAGGTAAAGTAATAGATATCATCCCCTATCCTACCAATTATGGATCATATGAGAAATTTATAGCAAATTTCTACGCTGGAGTGTTGCAGGGAGATTGGCTGAAGAAATTTACAGATCAAGATTCTACGAAGTACATTCCTATTATAATGCTTAGTAATACAGGTGTACCTTTTGTACAATTTTTATTAGATGCTTATCAAATCAATCAAGAAGAATTAGAGGAGATTATTTCTTAATACCGTAAGTTTTATTAAAATCTACTTTTGGTTGTGCCCCTGTATAGCAGCGGCCTGGAGGGGTTTGCCGCCTGGAAAAGCACCGATGGCCGCGAAGTAGTAAACGACGATTTTGCCCTCGAAACCCTGATAAAAGGTTTACTGGTGCCGGAGCGCTTGCTGGCCTACATCCGGTATTATATTTTCCACGAGCTGGATAACGGCCGGCTTATAAAAAAAGGCGCCAAATACCACCAGTTTTTCGGTATCCAGTATGCCTTGGAGGAAACTAAAAAGTCCATTCGTCCGCTCGGCGATGGCCGCATTGGCGTTATCTGGCATACCACCCGTTCGGGCAAAAGCATTACCATGGCCATTTACGCCGGTATCCTGCGCCAGCTACCCGAACTCAAAAACCCCACCATTGTGGTGCAGGTAGACCGCTTCGATTTAAACAAGCAGCTCTACGAAGATTTTGTGGCCGCCAAAGATTTGGTGGGTGATGTAGCCCTGGCCCAAACCACCGACGAGTTGCGCCAGTTACTCAGCGGCGAAGGCGGCGGCGTGGTGTTCAGTACCATCGAGAAGTTCCGGCTAAAAGATACTGGTGATGGCCTGCGCGAAGCCGAACACCCCGTACTGAGCCAACGCGAAAATATTATAGTAATAGCCGATGAGTGCCACCGCACCCAGTACGGTTTAATTACCGGCTTTGCCAACAACCTGCGCAAAGCCTTGCCCAATGCCTCGTTTATTGGTTTCACCGGCACCCCCGTCGATTCCAAAGACGCTGATACGGTCGCGGTTTTCGGGGAAATTATTCATACCTACGACATCAAACAGGCCACCGCCGATAAAGCCGTGGTTCCCATTTACTACGAGCCGCGCTTAGCCAAACTGCACCTGGGCAACGAGCAGATAGAAGAAGAAGCCGAAGAAATAACTACCGGCCTGGAAGAAAGCGATAAAAATAAAATTATGTGGGCGGCCATGGAAGATGCCGCCGGGGCCACAGAACGCGTAGCAGCCATTGCCCGTGATATTTTAAGCCATTACCTGAACCGGACTGCCAACCTGCCCGGCAAAGCCATGGTGGTGTGCATGAGCCGCCGTAATTGCGTGAAGATGTATGATGCCCTCACGGCCCTGCCCAACTGCCCCGAAGTAGCCGTGATTATGACCACCAACATTGCCAAAGACCCGAAGGAGTGGAACCCGCACGTGCGCACCAAGGAGGCGATGGAAGAAGTTAAAACCCGCTTCAAAAACCCGGACGATACCCTGCAAATTGTTATTGTGCGGGATATGTGGCTCACCGGCTTCGATAACCCGGCCTTGCACACGCTGTATGTCGATAAAGTCATGAGCGGGCACAACCTCATCCAGGCCGTAAACCGCGTCGCCACCGTTTTCCGCGACAAACCCAGCGGCCTCATTGTAGACTACATCGGCATCGGCGACAAACTCCGCGACGCCACCAAGAAATACACCGGCGGCGGTGGCCAGGGTGCCGTTACCATTGATTTAGAAGAAGCTTTTGAATTAACCAAAGAAGTAATCTACGACCTCCAACAGCACTTACCCGAATATTTTTCCACGCCTATTGAACAGTCCCCCTTTGGAGGGGGTAGGGGGAGGACCAATACCTTCGCCAATGCTGAAACCGTAGCCACCGCCGCCGAACCGCCTTTAACCTATGACTCATCTACCGCAACTGCCGGAGAACCGCCGGTTTCGGGTACGCCGGGGAAAAATCCTCCCCCAACCCCCTCCGAAGGGGGACAGCACGGTACACCGGCTGATTCTTCTATAGGCCCTGAGCATAAAACGCCGGCTACTGGCACACTCTCCCCTAGAGGACAAGTGAGAACGGGAGTTCGAAACTTGCGAGCGGAGCTCTTACAGAGGGGTGTTAATTTACCGGATAATATTACACCCCTGCGGTCCCCTCAAGGGGACAGTCGGGCTAATGCAACTTCTACTGGCGAATCTTTGCTAGAGCGGTTTAGGTGGAGTTATTATAGCTGGCCATATTTAAAAGAAGGCGACAAGTTTAAGCTGGTGATGCGGGCAGTTAATATTTTGGTGGCCGATGAGGAAGTGTGTAAGCAATTTATGCTGAACGAAAAGAAGCTCAGCGCGCTGGTACCAATTATTAAAAACTATCCGGCCATTAACGACATAGCGATAGATATTCTGTTTTTCCAGCACCTGGGAGCCGCCGTACGCAAAGTAAAATACCCGCAAACTAATATCAAAAAGAAGGAAAGCCAGATAAAAGACCTCATCCACCGCAGCATCGAAAGCGAAGAAGTAATAGACGTTTTCCAGATGGCCGGTATCGAGCGTTTCGATATTTCCATCATCAACGACGATTTCCTGGCCACGGCTAAAGAACAAAAAACCGGCAACGAATTAAAATTGGAACTGCTTCGCCAGATTTTAAATAACGAAATAAAAGTACGCTCCACCAAGAACCTGGTGAAGTACCGCAAACTGAAAGAAGAGGTAGAGAAAATATTATCAGATTACCACAACCACTTTTTCGACAGCCTTATTGCCATGCAAAAGCTCCGCGATGTAGCCAAAGAAGTACAGGAAGAAGACCAGCGCCGCCTGCAACTGGGCTTAACCGAAGACGAAGAAGCTTTCTACGAAATATTAGCCAAACACCCCGGCGCTGTTCAGGATTTTGAATTGATTAAGGAAGTGGTAAAAGACGTGACAAAGGTGATAAAAAAGAATGCCCAGCAACCAGATTGGTATAAAAAATCGGATACCAAAGCCCAAATATTACTTTCTGTAAAATCAATATTGCGCCGCAAAGGTATTACCGAAGAGTTACAGGAAATATTAGCCGAAATTATGGAACAGGCCGAGGAACGGTATAAAGAGTGGCAGTTTGGGGTGGCGTAAGTTTCACCATGTTTTATTCGAAGATTCCTGTATGTTTAATGAACCTAAATAATTTAATTTAGGATTTACTTCTCTTAAACTTTACTTAAATTCATTTCGGATCCCAGCAAGCTGCCGCAAGCAGAGCCAGCATGTGTCGCTAAGAAGTTTCCGCAACTTGTTTATCTTTAATGTAGCAATGCTTTGTGCAGTATTATCCTGAGGTTTTAGGCTTTAAAAACAAATGCTGCACCAGGTAATCAATTAGCCTATAATGCACAGGTTTAAAAAACAATTCAAAACAGGTTAGAAAAGCCAACCAGTCCTGTTTGGTTATTAAGGATTTGATTTAAACGTAAGGGGTTAATATGGTAAATCGTTTACAAAAGCATAAAAGCTGGGTAATAACGGCTTGGTTTTGGGTAGTTTTAACCGGTCCAGCCTGGGCGCAGGGCCCGGCACTGTACGAGCAGAAACCTAATATTATCTGGATACTGGCCGAGGATATTTCGACGGACCTGTCTTGTTACGGTACGCCGGTAATTAAAACGCCCCACTTAGATAAGCTGGCCCGCGAGGGCATCCGGTTTACCAATGCCTTCACCACGGCTCCGGTTTGTTCGCCCAGCCGCTCGGCCATAATTACCGGGATGTACCAGACCAGCATTGGGGCCCACCACCACCGCAGCCACCGCACCGATGGCTACACGCTGCCCGAACCGGTAAAACCTATTACGGAATATTTGCGCGCCGCGGGTTACTATACCGTAAACGCGAACAAACCAGCCCCGGGCGTAACTACCCCCCTTAAAACCGATTTTAACTTTAAAACCCAAAACCCGGTTTTTGAAGGCACCGACTGGAAAGACCGCCGGCCCGGCCAACCATTTTTTGTGCAGTGTACCCTCGACGAGTCGCATAGGAGCAAAGCCTGGTCTACTACGGTGCAGGCGTTTCAGCCCCAGATAAACCCCGCTAAGGTAGTACTGCCGCCATTTTACCCCAACCACCCCGTAGCCCGCGAAGACTATGCCACGTACCTGGAGTCAATTCAACTAATAGATTCTTACATTGAGAAAATATTAAAACGCCTCGACGAAGAAGGGCTTACCCAAAATACGGTGGTCATCTTTTCCGGCGATAACGGCCGCTGCCACGCTCGCGATAAACAGTTTTTATACGATGGCGGCTTGCACATTCCGTTAATTATAAAATGGCCGGGCCAGTTAAAAGCCGGCCAAACGAACGAAGATTTAGTTAGCGCCATTGATGTGTCGGCTACTATTTTGCGGTTGGCGGGCATTAAGCCCGCGGCTTACCTGGATGGACAAGTAATGCTGGGCCCCGAAGCGAAGAAAAGAAGCTACATTATTGGTGCCCGCGACCGCATGGACGAAACGGTGGACAAAATGCGGGCCGTGCGCGATAAGCAATTTAAGTACATTAAAAATTATTACCCCGAGCGCCCTTACATGCAACCCAACCAGTACAAAGAAACCCAGTACCCCATGTGGAACCTGCTAAAAGAACTAAACGCCCAGGGTAAACTAACGCCGGCCCAGGCCTTGTTTGTGGCCCCCACCAAACCCGCCGAAGAACTGTACGACATTGTAAAAGACCCCTACGAACTAAATAACCTGGCGGCTTTGCCCAAATACCAGGCAACGCTAACCAAAATGCGGGGCATCTTAACCGCCTGGATTAAAGAAACCAACGACCAGGGCCAGTATCCGGAAAAGCCGGAAGCCAGCAGACTAAAATAAAACGGGTATATTGGCCTGAATTACTCAGGTTTAGCGCAGGTTTAAATTTTATTTAACGATTAAAAAAGCGGAATAGAATGGCCACTTTCTCCCATTAATCTCCGTCATTCCGGAAGAATCTTATGTACTACCTAAGCAGAAGATTCTTTGGGAATGACGGATTTGGACTGATTCTACTAAATTTAAACCTGCTCCTAAAAGGATTACAGTAAATAAAAACTTCTCTAAAGTAAAAATTATGAATTTGGGGTAATAAGCGTTCTTTTACCTTTTGTGACCTCATTTAGATTTAATGAATGTTGTTAGCATTTTTTCAAACAGATTTCTGGGGGCCATTGGTGGTGTTATCATCGCCAAGCTATTAACGTCTAGCTGACTGCTTGCCGGTAAAAACACGCAGCCAGGTCAGCGGTATCCGCTATGCTATAAAATACTAAATAGCTTCAAAATTAATATTACCTAATTAAACGATTTGGTATAAGTATTCTTCTTTTAATAAGCCCATGTTATGAAACATTGCTTAAGTAAAACAAAAATAATATTCAGGATTCTTTTTATTTCTTGGCTGTATAATCCACTAGTTTTGTGGGCACAGCAGGCCAAGCCGAGTATAGTACACGCGCCTATTGCGGGCGTGAAGCCACGGAATGTTATTTATATTTTATCTGACGACCACCGCTACGATTTTATGGGCTTTACTGGCAAAGTGCCGGGGCTGCAAACGCCAAATTTAGACCGGTTAGCCAAAGAAGGTGCGCATTTCATAAACGCTTTTGTTACCACGGCGCTGTGTTCACCCAGTCGGGCTTCTATCTTAACTGGCCAGTACGCCCACACCCATACCGTGGTAGACAACGCGGCACCCGCCCCGGCTAGTTTGTTGTTTTTTCCGCAGTATTTACAAAAAGCTGGCTACCAAACGGCATTCTTTGGCAAATGGCACATGGGCGGCGACAACCCCGACCCGCGGCCGGGCTTTAACCATTGGGAAAGTTTCCGGGGGCAGGGCGTTTACTACAATCCTACTTTAAACATAAACGGCAAAACCGTTGCTTATAAAGACAGCACTTACGTAACCGAATTGCTCACCGACCACGCGATTACCTGGTTAAAAGCTCAGAAAAAAGACCAACCTTTTTTCCTGTACTTGTCGCACAAAGCGGTGCATTCAGAATTTATGCCGGCCAAAAAAGACAGAGGCCGCTACCGCAATATCCAGATTCAGTACCCGGCTTCTATGTTTATGACCGAAACCGCCGAAAGCCCGAAGTTTATTAAAGGCAAACGGGCCGACGGCAGTAAATATACCTTTAACACCAAAGACATTCCAAATTGGGTAAGGGCGCAGCGCCACAGCTGGCACGGCGTAGATTATATGTACCACGGCCAAACCGATTTTGACCGGTTTTATCAGGATTATTTAGAAACCTTGCTGGGCATTGATAGCAGCGTGGGGCAGGTGCTGGCCTACTTAAAACAAACCGGCCTGGATAAAGAAACGCTGGTGTTTTACATGGGCGACAACGGCTTTTCGTTTGGCGAGCACGGCTTAATAGACAAGCGCCACGCTTACGAAGAATCCATGAAGGTGCCTTTGCTGGCCCGCTGTCCGGCCCTGATTAAGCCCAACACCCAAATAAAGCAGATGGTCCTAAACCTGGATATTGCCCCAACTATTCTGGAAATGGCGGGCGTGAAAAAGCCGGCGCAAATGCAGGGAATTTCTTTTTTACCGCTCCTGCAGGGCCAGGCCGTACCCAACTGGCGCGACAAAATATTTTACGAATATTACTGGGAAAATGCCTTTCCGCAAACGCCTACCATGTTCAGCATCCGGACCGACCGCTATAAATTTATTCGTACGCAAGGGGTTTGGGACATTAACGAACTATATGATTTAGAGCAGGACCCCTTAGAAGTAAATAATTTAATCCGTAGCCCGCAGCACCAACCATTGGCCCAGGACCTGAATAAACAACTCTGGTCGTGGCTAGAACAAACAAAAGGCCTGGAAATACCGCTTAAACCAATTAACGGTAAAAAAGGCGACCACTTGTACAAAGGTACCTGGTAATATATTAAAAGAAACTTCTCTTTAGCTTAAAGGCTTTATTTGGCAATTATTTTTATTAATATGTTAAATAGAAATTATGGCTACGCGTATTAATTTTAGCATAGCTATAATAATTATGGTTGATTTTTCAATCGAAAGGAGCTAGGCAGAATGATTGTCGGCAGATTTTAGCCGGCTAATCTTCCGGAAATACCAAAGCCCAACCATTGTACCAAACACTTACCAAGCTTATTCCGGTTAACCTGAAAATTACCACCGAACTTTATCTACTTTAGGATAGTGCTCTGGCGCAGAAATGGGTAGCAAAATAAATATATTAGCTTAGGAGAAGTCGGCTGCCAGATACTTTGCCGGGATTTTTATCTTTTTAGCCACCACTAATAATTTAAAAAATAAACTAATGAAGAAATATTTATTTATCCCGGCGCTTTTGTTGCTGCTGGTTGGCGTTTACAGTTTTAAAAGTGTTGGTAATCTTACGGGTAAAATCGCTATTCACAACCAGAAGAACTCTTTTAAAGGCCATACCATTAATACCCGTACAGCCAAAGAGTTAAGAGATTTCTTTAAATATTCGCCGGACAGAATTCCGTTGGTAAGTGCGCACCGGGGCGGACCCCGGAAAGGCTTTCCCGAAAACTGCCTGGCTACTTTCGAGAATACGCTGGCGCATACCCCGGCTTTATTAGAAATAGACCCGCGTTATACCAAAGATGGCCAAATTGTGCTTATGCACGACGCTACCTTAGACCGAACAACCAACGGTCGCGGCAAAGTAATTGATTTTACCTTAGCCGAAATTAAAAAGCTGCGCCTGAAAGATACTGAAGGCAACCTGACCAATTACGCGGTGCCCACCCTCGACGAAGCGCTGCAATGGGCCAAAGGCAAAACCATTTTGGTAATTGATGCGAAAGATGTGCCCATTGAAGTGCGGGCGAACAAAATAATTCAGAACAAGGCCGAAGCCAACGCTATTCTAATTTCTTATTCCCTGGAAGATACCAAAAAAGTGTACCAACTGCACCCGGAACTTTTAATGGAAGTAATGATGGGTAAATCCGAAAACCTAACCCTGATGGATAACAGCGGCGTACCCTGGGAAAATGTGGTAGCTTTTGTAAGCCACGACCTGCTCCAAGACAATACTATCATCAACGCGCTGCACAAACGGGGTGCCATGGGCATTTATGGCAGTTCGCGCAACCTGGACCAGCAATTTATTTCCGGCCAGATTACCGCCAACGAACTGGCCAATGGCTACCGCCATTTAATTAAACAGGATGCCGATATTATTGAAGCCGATTTGGGTATTGAAGCAGGAGAAGCCTTAAAATCCTTCAAAGTTACTACATCAACTAAAGCCAAATATTTCAAAAACTAACCATCAGCTTTTTGATTATTTATATACAACCTGTTTAGCAATCAGTTTTAAGCTTTTATAAAATTGCTTTTACAATATTTATTCAAATAAATAGGGTAAAATAATTTGGTCCGGTTACTGGTACATATAAAAGCTAATGCGCTTTTGTGAGTGTTTAGGCGATTTTAGATAAGTGCCCTAGGTGATGTTTACACCGCCCATTAATTAGTTTGTGCCTGTTTGCTGGCTAGTGAAAATACCGGATCTGGCTCGAACTGGCGCAAG
Source organism: Adhaeribacter sp. (assembly GCF_057359045.1). Taxonomy (NCBI): domain Bacteria; kingdom Pseudomonadati; phylum Bacteroidota; class Cytophagia; order Cytophagales; family Hymenobacteraceae; genus Adhaeribacter; species Adhaeribacter sp. The sequence continues at coordinate 34,858 of NZ_JBMQUD010000002.1, read as the reverse complement.
TTTAGCGAAGCATAACTTGTGTCTAGAAGTTAAGGCCAGTTTTCAACTGGCAGGAAGTGAAAAAACTTCCTTTCATAACAACACACCGGCTACAAGCTGGCACGAGCAGACGTGAATTATGCTAAAATATTCCTTGGCCTGACGGCTATGGTGATAACACCCGGCAAGGGCAATCTTTCTGAGATTTTGAAAACGTTAAACCAATTCTCAGCTATTATTGATTTAACCTGCCCTTTAAAGCTAAAAATGTAATCGACCTTAATTACTTTGCGCCAGCATATTTTGCACCATTAGCCAGGAATATTAAATTAACTGCATGAGCGGGCGTTTACCCGAAATAATCTGTTGTATCTGCTTGTTATAGTGGCAATATTTACGATTTGATAAATTGCTGTTTTAAATTTTATGCCGCCCGAACCTTTCCTTTTTATTATACCTGAATATTTACCGTTTAACCACTAAATCCTTATTAATTCAAATGAAAGTAGATTACGCTAAAAAACTAATTGCCTTCCTGCTTTTCTTAATGTTGGCGGTTCCGGCCTGGAGCCAGAAAAAATATGTCGCGCCGGCTTTAAGCAACCCTAATTCCTGGTCGATGATTTTGTTGCCCGACCCGCAAACCTACGTGAAATTTGGCCGCAACCAACCGTTATTTGAATTGATGACCGCCTGGATTAGTGAAAATATTGATCCTTTAAATATTAAAATGGTTTTGTGCACCGGCGATTTGGTAGAAACAAACGAAATGGTAGACCCCGACGGAACGCGCTATAACCAACCCAGCAAAGCCCAATGGGAATCGGTGGCCCGCGCTTTTAGCCGCTTAGACGGGCGCGTACCGTATGTAGCTGCGGCCGGTAACCACGACTACGGTTACCGCAGCGTTGAAAACCGCAAATCTAATTACAACCGATATTTTCCGGTAGATAAAAACTTTTTAAACCAGAAACATTTACGTGAAGTAGGTTTTAACGCCGAGGGTATTCCCACCCTGGAAAATGCCGCTTTTGAATTAACCTCGCCGCACGGCAAAAAATTTCTGGTAATGGCCCTGGAGTTTGCCCCGCGCGATACCGCCCTGGCCTGGGCCAACCGCGTGTTAAAACAAGAAAAATACAAAGACCACAAAGTTATTGTTTTAACGCACTCGTATTTAAATGCTAAAAACGAACAAATTCAGCACGAAAAATATCCACTGGCCAACGGCAATTACGGGGCGGCCATGTTCAGTAAATTAATTCAGCCTTCTAAAAATATTCAGTTGGTGGTATCGGGCCACATTGGCGCCCCCGATAAACCCAAAGAGCACCTGGGTTTCCGGACCGATAAAAATGCGGCGGGTAAAAAAGTGCACCAAATGGCGTTTAATGCCCAGGCTTTGGGTGGGGGCTGGCACGGCAATGGCGGCGACGGCTGGCTGCGGATTTTAGAATTTATGCCCGATGGTAAAACGGTTAAAGTAAAAACCTTTTCTCCGCTCTTTGCCATTTCGCCGACTACCCAACAATTTGCCTGGCGCACCGATGCTTACGATGAGTTTTCGTTTGAGCTGGACTAATAAAGGGGTATGAGTTAGATTCTGTGCTTTAGGATCTGATAAAAAGGCAGGTTTGCCTGCGCAACCTCTCCGCAAGGTTTACCAAAAATAATTAGCCTTTATTTTTGGTAAACCTTTTTTATAGAATCAATGGTGCTTGCTGGGCAGGCTAAGTGGTAATAGGTGTATTTCTGACGGTTTTTTATAAACCCAAGTAATTGTTTTTTAGCCCAAATAGGTCGGTTGATATCTAAAAAAAAAGATATATACTTGCCCTAGTAAAATAGTAAAAGCGCCCAAAATGGTTGCTGCCGGCACACAGAACCAGGTTTAAAGCTTACTATTTTATTCTCCGGCTATATTATCCATTTATACCAACTAGCATAAAAAGCACACCATGAAATCTTTCTACTGTTACTGCTTACTCTTTTTAGCTACCTTCATTTGTTCTTTTGCCGATAAAGGCAACCACCCGGCTCCGGCCAGGCACTTGCCCGTGAAAAATACTGCGGTTGTGGCACCTAATGTTCTGCGCTTCGGTGCCGAGGCGGCTAAAATTAACAGCAATGCGGCGGAAGTTGTAACCGACGAACGCCTGAGCACAAAGAAAGGCATAACGCTTAAAGCCGGCGTAGCCAATGCCCTGGATGGCGAGCGTACAGTCCCCGATGTGGTAATTACCCTGAAAGTTCCCACCGCCGGCCGCTACGTGCTGCATTCCTATGCAGTAACCGATACCGAAGGAGCGGCTCTGATGAAGAAAGCAAAATCAAAATTTGAGTCGTTGTTTATGCGTTTGCAAATCGGCGAAAACAGACCTACAAAAAGGGTCGTGTACGTACCCTGGGATGTAGCCCGGCAGGAATTAGGTAAATTTGAGTTAAAAGCCAATCAGCCATTAAAAATCTGGTTGCCCCGGGGGGTGCGTTTAGAATACATAGAAGTAACTCCGTATAATCCGCCCGCCGTACCAGCCCGAGCCCAAAACTACCAGCCCAAAGTAGTGCCACCGGCTACGCATCCGCGCCTGTGGGTTAACCAGCAATCGTTGCCCCAAGTAAAAGCCCGCTTAACCGTAGGTGAAAATAAAGCCGCCTGGGAAAAAGTTAAAACCACCGCTCAACAACCCTTTAAATTTACCTTCGACCCCCGGGCCGAATTATCATTTAACGAAAAATTAGAAAGTGCCGCCGAGACCAAAGCTTTTTATTACCTTATGTCCGGCGATAAAAAAGTAGGGCAGGAGGCCATTACATTAATGCGCGATTATTTGGCGCACGTAGAATTTGGCAACCTGCTGGATATTACCCGCGAAATGGGCCGGGCCATTTATACGGCTTCGGAAGTGTACGATTGGTGTTACGACCTGCTGAGCCCCCAGGATAAAAAAACATTTAACGATAACCTCATGCGCCTGTCGGATGACATGGAGTGCGGCTGGCCACCTTTTAAGCAAAGCATTATTAATGGTCACGGCAACGAAGCCCAAATTAACCGCGATTTGCTGGCCATGAGTATTGCCATTTACAACGAAAACCCCCAGGCTTACAGCTATATTTCTTATATTATTCTGGAAGATTTAGTGCCCATGCGCCAGTTCGAGTACCAATCGCCGCGGCACAACCAGGGGGTAAATTACGGCGCTTACCGCTTTGGCTGGGATATGCACTCGGCGTGGTTAATGTACCGCATGGCCGGCAAACCGGTTTTCGACGAAAATATCAAAGACGTTCGTAAATTCTGGCAATATATGCGGGTGCCCGATGGCCAGATGCTGCGCGACGGCGATGGTTTTTCGGCTGGCGAACCCGGTAAGTTTTACTACTGGAAAAGCGCCCAAACCATGTTACTGAACTACGCCTACGCCGCCGACCCGATTTTAAAAGCAGAATTTGAGCGCCAGGGCGGCTTGCCCCAAAACCCAGTTTTGTTTTTATTGCTCAACGACCCAAATCTGAAACCCGAACCCAGCATGGCCGCTATGCCTTTAACCATTGATTTTGGTAAAATATTGGGTGGCATGATTGCCCGCACTGGCTGGAATATTGGGCTGGAAAGCAACGATGTGGTAGCCGAGATTAAGGGCGGTGGGTATCATTTTGCCAATCACCAGCATTCCGATGCCGGCTCTATACAGCTTTATTACCGGGGTTTTCAGTTTGGCGATATTGGCGTTTACAAATTTTACGGTACACCTTACGATTTTAACTTTAACAAACGTTCGGCTTCGCACAGCATGATGCTGGCCGTTGATCCGCAGGAAAAATTTGTAAGGACCGAAGCCAACGATGGCGGCACCCGGTTTAACCAGGTATTCCCGAAAACACCGCAGGAAGTACAAACCAATCCGCTATTTAACAACGGTAAAGTATTATCCGCCGATTTTGGCCCGTCTAAATTAAAGCCGTATTTCAGTTATTTTGGCGTCGACCTGACCGGGGCTTATACTGCCAAACTGAGTGCCTATACCCGCAGTTTTTGTTTTCTCAATCTGGATCGGGCAGATATTCCGGCGGCTATTATCCTGACCGACGACATGACTACCGCCCAACCGGAGTTTAAGAAATACTGGCAGATTAATGCGCTTAATTTACCGGAACAAACCGCTAACGGCGTACTGCTGCATAACCAGCGCGGTAGTTTAATTGGTAAAATGCACGTCGAGATGCTGGTTCCGGCTCCAGCCGAGCGGCAAATAGAAATATTAAGCGGCGCTGCGGCTAATAATGTGTTCCAGCATAAATACGAGGCGCCCGACATGAACCAGCCCGAAGTAAAAGCCCACCGCATTATGATCTCGCCGAAGAACGCCAGCAACCACGATCGGTTTTTAACAGTTTTCCAGATGACCGCCGGCGATACCAAACCGCTGCCGGTAAGTCACTATGAAACGGAGCAAAGTTTTGTGGTTACATTGGCCGACCGGGTAGTAAGCATGAGCAACAGCGCCCAGTTAGTAAGTAAAAGTTTTACCATAAAAGTACCGGCCGGAAAAAAATACCAGGTAGTACTGGCCGGTATGCAACCGGGCAACTGGCATATTAAAAGCCGCAAAGGCAAGTTTAATTACAATACCCAGGTAGTTGCCGATAAAAATACCATCTTTTTCCGGGCCGAAGGTGGCGAATACGTCATTACACCGGGCCAAAACGCCAAAGCCAAACCTTTACCCGCCGACGAGAATTTTATGCCAGCGGGTAAATAATACTGATTAGTTTACCATTCGTGCGCTATAAGAAATAAATTATATTAAGGGAGTTATTCCAAAAGAATTTAATCGGTTAACTGCCGGTTAGATTCTTTTGGAATTCTTTAATTTTTCTTCCGGAATTAGAGAAATTCCAGAATGACCTTAATGGATGAATTAATACCTGTTCGTAAAAAATACCTGTAAAAGGGAAATACAAATAATTCTCTGCCCACCAGTCATTCCCCGCGGGAATCTTCTGTCTATAAAGCGTAACCGGTAAATTCAGCGTTCAGTTAATTACCTGTTTATACATTCCATGCCGAAGATTTGCCCGGTGGGGAAGCTATTTGCTGGGCTACTATGGAATACACTATTTACTATTTGGTATAAATTCTTTGTTAGTTATATGTTCTTCGCAACAGTTTAAATAATATCTTGTATAAGAGGGCTTAGCCATATAAAATAGAGTAGCCGATTTAAAATATAAAAAAAGTCCCTAAAAAGAAGATAAAATAGTTGTATATTTAACTATTAAATAATTAACTTTGCGGCCTGCTTTAAAGGCCGGGAAATACCAGAAATGAGCCAGACCAACGAAAAAGACATAACACCAAATAGCACCACCAAAGCCTTTACTAAGTTAGTAAACATGGTACACATGGCTTTCAGGCAGTTTATGCAGCAAAAGTTTAAAGAACATAACCTGGATTTAACTTTTGAAATGGTGCAGGTAATGGGGCATTTGTGGTACCACGATGGGGTAAACCAACAGGAAATTGCGAATGCCATTTTAAAAGATAAAACCAGCTTAACTTATTTGGTTGATAATTTAACCCGCCGGGGCTTAGTAGAAAGAAGAGAAGACACGCAGGACCGCCGGAATAAATTAATTTTTTTAACTCCGGCCGGTCACGAATTACGCGAAACCCTGTCGGTTTGGATTGCAGATATGTACCATTTTGCCGGAAATGATATTTCGGAAAAAGAGTTGCAAAGTGCCATGGGTACCATTGAGAAAGTTTATAATAACCTGAAAACTTTAAGTTAGGGATTCAATTTTTTTAATCGAATAGTTAAATATTTAACCATTAAATAATAAACCTATTACTATTTAACTTTTTAAGCTGAATAAAAAAAGTAAAAATTAGCCTATTACCAATTATATGAAGTGTAAACAATATTTAGCCGGACTACTGGTATTGCTTTTGCCATTTGGGCAAAGTACTTATGCCCAAAACAGCCCCCAAGTAGTTAAGTTGGATGAAGCAATTGCCTTCAGCCTGAAAAATAATATCAGTTTAAAAGTATCGGATACCAAAGTAAAGCTGGCCGAAGCCAAAATGCAGCAGGTAAAAGATAAAAATTTGCCGCAGGCGGGCGTGTCGGCGCAGTATAGCCGTTTGTACGTGTTATCGCCGTTTCAAATGTATATGGGCGAATCGGCGGAGCCGGCTTTTGGCTTGCACAAAACCCACTTTGATGCCAACCCTGTAATGGCCTCGGCGAGTAAGGAAATATTTACCGGATTTGCCGAAAAAGCCCAGCACCAATCGGCGGAATATTTAATTGAAGCGAGTAAACTGGATGCCGAAAAAGACCGCGAAGACTTAACGTTTAATGTAATTGCGGCTTACTACAATATTTTTAAAATTATTAAATCCAGCGAAATTTTAGACGAAAACTTAAAACTGCTGGAAGCCAAAGAACACGATGTACAGAATTTATTGCGCGAAGGGGTATTAACCTCCAACGAATTGTTAAAAGTGCAGCTACAGAAAAGCAATTTGCAACTGGCCCAAGTAGATGTTAAAAACGCCCGCGAAGTAGCACATCATAATTTTAATTTATTGCTGGGCTTGCCCGAGTCCTCGCCGGTAACCATAGATACCAGTTTAATTTTAACCCCGCTGCCGATAGCCGATGTAACCGAGCTTACGCAAAACGCTTTAACCTACCGCCTGGATTTAAAAGCAACTGATTACCGCTTTAAAACGGCCCAATTAGGTTTAAAACAAACCAAAAGTGCTTTTTACCCGCACTTAGATGTTTCGGCCATGTATATTTATTTAAATCCGGCTCCTAATCATGCATTTATACCGCCAACCAACCAGTTTTTAAATGCGCTTAACCTGGGCGTTTCATTAAAATACAATATTTCTTCATTGTATGCCTGGAAAGGTCGCTTGCAGGAAGCCAAATTAAACATAGAGCAGGTAGGCAACCAGCAAGCTTTGCAACGCGACCAGATTAATACCGAAGTTTTTAGCCAGTACAAAAATTACCAGTCGGCGCAGGAAAAAATAGCTGTAGCCAATACCGCGCTGGCCCAGGCTACCCGCAGCTTCAAACTCACCGATTCCAAGTTTCGCAACGGCATGCTGTTATCAAGCGATTTACTCGAGGCTCAAACCTTGCTGCTGCAGTCGCAATTAAATTTATTACAGGCCAAAGTAGATACGCAGCTCGCCTATTATCGCTTACAAAAAGCCGTCGGCCGATTAAACGAATAATATAAACCAGTAAAAGAATAGCTTAAGAGTAAAAGAATGTCAACTGCAACCGAAAAAAAGAAATCAAAGAAAACCAATATTATTATTAATGTATTGGGGGTGCTATTTATAGCGGCCGGTATGGTGTGGTCTATCGGCAAATTTGCCCGATTTAATAAAAACGAAGTAACCAACGATGCGCAAATAGAAGAATATATTTCGCCGGTAAATACCCGCATTGGCGGCTACATTAAAGAAATCAGGTTTACCGAACACCAGCCCGTTAAAAAAGGCGATACCCTGGTCATCATCGACGATCGGGAATTAATAATACAACTGGCCCAGGCCGAAGCTACTTTATTAGATGCCCAGGCAAATAAAACGGTGGCCTCATCGAGTATAAACACGGTTAGCAACAATACCGCCGTAGCCGAAGCAGGTTTAGATGAAGTGCGGGTACGTTTAGAAAATGCCCGCCAGAATTATGTGCGCTATACCAATTTATTGCACGACGAATCGGTGAGCCGCCAGCAGTTTGAGCAAGTACAAACCGAATACAAAGCCCTAAAAGCCAAGTACCAAACCTTGCAACGGCAGAAACAAAGTGCCCGCCTGCAAACCAGCGAAGTGAGCCAGCGCTTAAACGTAGTAGCCGCCAATATTATGCGGGCGCAGGCCGCCGTAGATATGGCCAAATTAAATTTAAGTTATACTGTTATTACGGCGCCTTACAATGGTTTTACCGGCCGCCGGAATTTACAGGAAGGCCAGTTGGTACAACCCGGTCAGGCTTTGGTAGCCTTGGTAAAAGACGACCAGAAATGGGTAGTGGCCAATTACAAAGAAACCCAAACCGCCAACTTGCACACCGGGCAGGAGGTTACCATTAAAGTTGATGCCTTAAAAGACAAAGAATTTCACGGCAAAATAACCGCTATTTCGCAGGCAACCGGCGCCAAATATTCCCTCGTGCCCACCGATAACTCGGCCGGTAACTTTGTAAAAATTCAGCAACGCATTCCCGTGCGCATCGATTTTGTAGGTAATACGGCCACCGATCAGGAACTGCTGCGGGCCGGCATGAACGTAGAAGTAGAAGCAAAACTGCAATAATATGGCTTACAATAAAGGCCTTTTTAAAGATAACGTACCCAAACCTCTGGGTTTACTCGGGTTGTTTATTATTCTGCTGCCGCTTTTAATGGTAAATGGGGTGTATACCGTTAATACCACCGACATGGTAGGTTACCTGGGTACCCAATCGGAACCTATTTTGCTGGCCAGCTATGCCTCCATGGTAGGTATGATTGCCGTTTACCCGCTCATGATGCGCTTTAAAATGTACCTGACCAGCCGCAATATTTTACTTCTGGTTTTATTTGGGCAGGTTATTTTAAATGCTGTTTGCGCGGTTACTACGGCTACACCCGTGCTGATGCTGGGCAATTTTTTAAGTGGCGGCCTTAAAATAATGGGCATGATAGAATTAATTATTCCTTTCATGCTTATTCTAAGCCCGGGTGGCGACCGTGGCCGTTTTTATTCTTTTTTCTACCCCATCAGCATTGTTATCGGGCAAGGTTCGTCGTGGCTTACCGCCTGGTTAGCCTACAATTACCAGTGGCAGTATATCTATTTTTTCATGATTCCGGTGTTGTTGGTAGCAGCAGCAGTGGTCATGTTAATTTTCCACGGGGAGCGGAGCATGCGCAAAGTACCCCTTTACCAGGTAGACTGGCTCAGCTTTGTATTATTTAGTACCATCTTAATGCTAATTAACTACATTTTTGTGTATGGCCGGGTGCTCGACTGGTTTAACTCCGATTCTATTCAGGCCGCGGTAGTTAGTTTGCCCATTTTAATTATTTGGTTTATTAAGCGCCAGTTAGGCCGTAAGCGTCCGTTTTTAAGTTTTGCTGTTTTAAAAGTACGAACCTTGCAGATTGCTATGTTGCTGATGATATTAATGCAAGTATTGTTTTCTACCGGCAATATCCAGAGCGCTTTTACCTCGTCAGTCTTAAAACTCGATACGCTGCACAGCACCACCCTGAGCATGTGGATGATACCGGGTGTTTTAATTGGTGCAGTGCTGAGTTTCTTTTGGTTTAAACACCAAGTAGCCCTCAAAGGCTTAATTCTGCTGGGTTTTGGTTCGCTGGTTATGTACCACGTGCTGTTGTATTTTACGTTTCATCCGGGGGCGGGCGCGCAAGACTTATACTGTGCCATGGTATTTAAAGGCCTGGGCATGCTGTTGCTGTACGTTAGTTTGGGGGTATTGGCGGCACAGAACTTACAAATGCTGCAAATGCTCATGAGTGGTTTGTTTTTGCTTTTGTTCCGGTCGGCCATTGGCCCGGCTATATTTACCGGCTTGTACGGCAATATGCTTTACCAGAAGCAACTGGAAAACTCTGCCGAAATGGTTAGCCAGATTGATGTGGTAAATCCGGATGCAATGCTGCGTTACCAAAGTACCCTGCGGGGAGCTATGGCACAAGGCCAAAGTGCCGATGTGGCCCAAAGTTTAGCTACCCAAAGTTTATACGGCAATGTGCAAATACAGGCCCTGTTGGTAACGGCTAAAGAAATATTCGGTTATGTAATAATAGCCGGTATGGCCATAATGGCATTAATCATATTACTTCGGGTTATGCCGTCAAACAAAAGAAAATGGGGTAATTTTCTCCGGCCCTGGCGCGGCTTAGACCCATTACCGGCAAAACAGGCCTAGAGCATGTTTAAATATTGCTCTTGCGAGCCAAAGAGATTGCAGGGTGCTGGTGTGAGACTAACTTTGACGCGCATAGCAGCGCCAGGTCTCTAAATTTAGGCGAAGTCAATTTGCGGTAGTAATCTTTGCAGCCAAAGTTTAAATCATATACCAAGTAGTAAAAAGTAAATACTATATCTATCACGACTTATGTGACCTCTTGAAAAGAACTATTGTTTAGCATGTCTTATCGGTAGCAACCAGTAAGGCGGGAGTTACCTACTTTTTTTCTACGCAATTGTTCCTGCCAAGATGACGTATTTTATTCCTATGACAGAACATTTATACAATTTGGTATTAAATCTGCACTCAGCTTTGTTCAATGATTTTTTAGATTTGAAAATATTAACAGCTAATAGCATATAACGGTAATTTTCTGCCAATAATTGTCTTTAAAATTCTCGTGGGCTGGTAAATAAATACTGTAATATTAATCCTAAAATGGTACTTGGCTTTAGAAAATAATTATAATCTAAGCTAGTACTATATTTAATAGTTAAATATTTGACAAAATGAATAAACTTTTATGCTGTAGTTTTTTTTAATTAACTTATTTTTGATAATTTTGGACCGAAAAACGGATATGGTCTAATTGTTTACTTGAGTTGGTCATATACAACGGTAAACAAGATAATGCGACATTAAAGCCGCAAAAAAAGACGATTTTAATTTTTTACTTTTTCGCTAAAGGTTAACTTCATATTGTAATTTGTAATAAGAGCGCATTACAACTGAGGTAAGTTAGTGGCGGCCGGCTAATATTTAAATAATTTATAAAGGATAGCTGGTCCAGGCAAAAAATTGCAGAAAAGAAAGTGCTGGTAAAGGTCTGGCCAAATATTGGGCCGCATATTATACCAGATTAAAACAAGCTTCTTTAAAAAAGAAGTATTTAGCTGGTAACGCTATTCCTTAAGCGTACTGTTTATGAACATAAATCAGCATAAGTTATTAAAGCCCGTAATACCGCTCCGCGATACTACTGCTAAAAATATTCCCAGGCATATTCCGGTTCAAAGTAAAGGTTGCTTTAATCTTCTGTTCTTAGCTACCCCCAAAGCCTTTAACTATTGCCTTGATTACCCTGCCGGCAAAAAGGTAGTTTTATTAAATAAAAAGCATATTAACCCATAAAATCTTTTCCCTATATACGAAGGTTTAAATTTTACCCATCATGAAAAATAAATTACGGGAGCGCCTGATTGCCCGGGAAAGGAGTGAGGCTTATCTGGCTGCTCAGCGCGCCACCATCGAAGGAAATTATCCTTATTTCCGGTCCATTACCTCGGCCCAGGATACCGAAGTGCTGATGAATGGTAAGAAAGTATTAATGTTTGGCTCTAACTCTTACCTGGGGCTTACCAATCATCCTAAAATAAAAGAAGCGGCCAAACGCGCCATCGATGTTTATGGCTCGGGCTGTGCCGGCTCTCGGTTTTTAAACGGCACCCTGGATATTCACCTGGAACTGGAAAGCAGGTTAGCGGCCTTTGTGGGAAAAGATGAAGCAATTGTTTTTAGTACCGGCTACCAGGTAAACCTGGGCGTAATATCCAGCTTAACCGGCCGTAACGATTATATTATTCTGGACGAATACAACCACGCTTCCATTATCGACGGTAGTCGGCTTTCTTTTTCTAAAACGCTGAAGTACCGCCACAACAACATGGCCGATTTGGAGCAAAAACTAAGCCGCTTGCCCCTGGATGCCATAAAGCTGATTGTGGTTGACGGCATTTTTAGTATGGAAGGTGATATTGTAAAACTGCCCGAAATTGTAGCCTTGGCCGACCGTTACGGTGCCAGTATTATGGTAGATGATGCCCATAGTTTAGGGGTAATTGGGGAAAACGGGGCCGGTACCGCTTCTCATTTTGGCTTACCCGATGAGGTAGATTTAATTATGGGCACGTTTAGCAAATCTTTAGCGTCGTTGGGCGGCTTTATTGCCAGCGATGCTGATACCATCCAGTACCTGAAACACCACGCCCGCTCTTTAATATTTAGTGCTAGTATGTCGCCGGCCTCGGTGGCCAGCACGCTGGCGGCTTTGGATATTATTCAGTCGGAGCCGGAGCGGATTGATGGGCTATGGGCCAATACCCACTATGCCACCAAGCTGCTGCGGGAAGAAGGGTTTGATTTAGGGCCCACCGAAACGCCCGTAATACCCGTGTATGTACGCGATAATGATAAAACATTTAAGTTAACCCGCGTTTTACAAGATGCCGGTATTTTTGTAAACCCGGTAGTTTCGCCGGCGGTTCCGGCCAATTCTACGCTAATCCGGCTGTCTATTATGGCTTCCCATACTTTTGCTCAGATAGACGAAGCCGTTGATAAATTAGCGCAATCTTTCCGGGAATTAGAAATAAACAAGTTACAGGAACAGTATGTACCAGGTAGTATCGGTTAAATCAGCTGCCGAGCTAAAAGCCTTTATCGACTTTCCGCACGACTTATATAAAGCCGATCCGTACTATGTGCCGGAGCTTTATATAGCGCAGCGCGATTTGCTCACTCCTGGTAAACACCCTTTCCACGACCATTCGGAAGTACAGCTTTTTTTGGCTTATGGGCAGAAAAAAGTAGTAGGGCGCATTGCGGCTATTTTAAACAATAACTACAATGTGTTTAATAAGGCCAACGATGGTTTTTTCGGCTTTTTTGAAACGACTAACGATTTAGCAGTAGCCCAAATATTGCTGGCCGAGGCAAGAAAATGGTTGCTACAAAAAGGTGTACAAAATATTATTGGCCCTACTAATTTTTCTACCAATGAAACTTGCGGCCTGTTAATTAAAGGTTTCGACAGCTCGCCGGTGGCCATGATGCCCTATAACCCACCGTATTACGCGGATTTTATGGAAAAACTGGGTTTACAAAAAAAGGTTGATTTATACGCTTATCAGTTTTTGGAAAGCCAGTATAACGATAAATCTTTCCGGATGACAGACGTTATTAAGCAGCGTTTAGCCCAGAAGAACATTATTATCCGGCCCATAAACCTAAAAGATTTTAAAGCGGAAGTGGCCAAAGTGCTGGACGTGTACAACCATGCCTGGGAAAAAAACCTGGGATTTGTGCCCATGACGCCCGCCGAGTTTAACCACCTGGCAAAGGATTTAAAGCTGGTACTGGACCCCGATTTTTGTATGCTGGCCGAGCACAACGGTAAAGTAATTGGGTTTTCGCTGGCTATACCGGACATTAACCAGATTCAGAAAAAAATTAAGCGTGGGCGGTTGCTGCCAACGGGTATCTTCAAGCTATTATTCGGGCTTAAAAAAATTACCGGTATTAGAATTATTACTTTAGGCGTGCTGGAAGGTTACCGCAAACTGGGCATTGAAGCTTGCTTTTACGGATCGCTTATACAAAAATACCGGGAGAAAAACATGCAAATGGCCGAAGCTTCCTGGATTCTGGAAAACAATGTAATGATGAACCAGGCCTTGCAAAACCTGAACGGAAACCCATACAAAACCTACCGGATATACGAGCAGGCGCTATGAAAGAACGGGTATTAATTACGGGAGCAACGGGCTTTGTGGGGTATCATTTAATCCAAGCAGCTTTATCTAATCAACTGGAAGTGGTAGCGGCTATCCGGCCAACCAGTAAAACAGCGCAGTTAAAAGCATTAGATATACGCTATACTGAGCTGGATTTTACAGATATAGAAGCCTTGAAATTGCAACTGGAAAAATACCCGGTACAATATATTATTCATGCAGCTGGGGTTACCAAAGCCAAAACTAACGAGGAATATACTACCATTAATGCTCAATATACCCGTAATTTGGCCCAGGCAGCGGCTATCGCCAATATTCCGCTGAAAAAATTTGTTTTTATCAGTAGCCTGGCGGCGATTGGCCCGGTGGCTTATAACAATACCCAGCCAATATCCGAAGATACGCCACCTAATCCGGTAACGGCTTATGGCAAAAGCAAATTACTCGCCGAAAAACACCTTTTGGCCTTTAAAAATTTGCCTTGGGTTATTTTAAGGCCTACGGCGGTATACGGGCCCCTGGAAAAAGATATTTTTATCATCTTTAAAACCATTAAACAAGGCCTGGACCCGTATATTGGCCGGGGACAACAGCAGTTTAGTTTTGTTTATGTAAAAGATTTGGCCCAAGTGGTTTTAAACGCTTTAAATGCCCGGCCGGTGCATACCGCTTATAATATTTCGGATGGGAAAAAGTACGGCCGGTATGCCCTGGCAGATTACACCAAAAAACTTTTAGGTAAAAAAGCGTGGCGGCTGCACTTGCCTTTGCCCTTGGTAAACCTGGTAGCTTTATTTCTGGAAAAATGGTACCGCCACAAAGAAAATTTGCCGGCCCTGAATAAAGAAAAATTAAATGAATTAACGGCCGAAAACTGGTTTTGCAGCATAGAAAAAGCTGAAACCGAATTAAGTTACCAGCCAGCTTACGATCTGGAAAAGGGCCTTACGCAAACATTGCAGTGGTATACCAAACATAAATGGCTTTAAAATATAAAAAAGAATTTAAAATTAAAATCAATTAATAAATCTATATGAAATACGAAATAAAACCGGCAGAAGGGCGCTTGGGCGTGCTGTTGCCCGGCCTGGGCGCCGTAGCCACCACCTTTATTGCCGGCGTAGAAGCAATAAAAAAAGGATTATCGCAGCCGGTAGGTTCTCTTAGCCAGATGGGCAACATCCGGTTAGGCAAAAGAACTGAAAACCGTTTTCCGCTAATTAAAGATTTTGTGCCATTGGCTAACCTGCAGGATATTGTATTTGGCGGCTGGGATGTGTACAAAGATAACGTATACGAGGCGGCTGTAAACGCCAAAGTGCTGGAACCCGGTTTATTGCAGGCCGTAAAGCCCGAGCTGGAGAAAATAGTACCCATGAAAGCGGTATTTGATAAAGCCTACGCAAAAAACCTGGATGGAACCAACGTAAAAGAAGCGGCTACCAAATACGATTTGGCCTTGGCTTTAATGGACGATATCCAGAATTTTAAAGAAGCTAATGATTGCAGCCGGTTGGTTATTGTTTGGTGCGGCTCTACCGAAATATATTTAGAGGAAAGTGCTGTACACGCCACCATCGAAAGCTTTGAGCAGGGCCTGCGGGATAATCACCCGGAAATTGCGCCTTCCATGATTTATGCGTACGCCGCCATAAAACTGGGCGTGCCTTTTGCTAATGGTGCGCCTAACTTAACCTGCGATATTCCGGCCTTGGTGCAATTGGCCAAAGAAAATGGCGTAGCCATTGGCGGTAAAGATTTTAAAACCGGCCAAACCTTAATGAAAACCATTTTGGCCCCTGGCTTGCAAGCCCGTGCTTTGGGTATTAAGGGTTGGTTCTCTTCTAATATTTTGGGTAACCGCGATGGCTGGGTACTCGACGACCCGGATAACTTTAAAACCAAAGAAGTATCTAAGTTAGGTGTACTGGAAGATATTCTGCGCCCCGATGATAACCCGGAATTATACGGTGATATTTACCACAAAATCCGGATTAACTACTATCCGCCTCACGGCGACAACAAAGAAAGCTGGGACAACATCGATATTTTTGGCTGGCTGGGTTACCAGATGCAGATTAAAATTAACTTTTTGTGCCGCGATTCTATCTTGGCGGCGCCCATTGTGTTGGATTTAGCTTTGTTTATGGATTTGGCCCAGCGCGCCGACATGAGCGGTATTCAGGAATGGTTGTCGTTTTATTTTAAGTCGCCGCAAACGGCCCCGGAATTACGTCCGGAACACGATATTTTTAAGCAGTTAATTAAATTACAAAATACCCTGCGCCACCTGATGGGCGAAGACCTGATAACCCACTTAGGTTTAGACTATTATCAGGACTTGGCCGAAGTAATGTAATAATGCTACACAAAATCATTTCCACCAGTCTGGGTATAGGCTACATAAGGAACGGCGGCGGTACGGTAGCAGCTTTGTTTACGTGCCTCTGCTGGTACCTGGCCCAGGCCGGCGGAAATGAAAATATTTCCCTGCAAGTGTTTATAACCGTACTCATCACCTTTTTAGGTGTTTGGTCGGCCGATGCCATGGAGCCTTTGTGGGGAAAGGACAATAAAAAAGTAGTGATAGATGAGGTAGCCGGCATGTGCATTAGTTTGCTGTGGGTGCCGGTTACTTTACCTGCACTGTTTACGGCGCTTGTTTTGTTTCGCTACTTCGACATTGCCAAACCGTTATTTATCCGGAAAGCGGAGAATATGCGGGGCGGCTGGGGCGTGATGCTGGATGATGTGTTGGCGGGGATATTGGCAAATTTAACTTTACAAATTTTTATACTCTTACGTTTACCGTTAATTTAAATGTTCACCTTTATTAAATCCCAGGCGGCCTCTTTGGTAGCGTCATTGGTTGATTTCCTGGTGACCATTATGGCAGTGGAGCTGCTGGGTTGGCGGTATGTTCCTGGTAGTGTGGCGGGTACGGTGTCGGGCGGCATTATAAACTTTGCCCTGAACCGGAACTGGGTTTTTGCCGCTACTCATAAAAATATACCGGCCCAGGCCGTAAAATACTTACTCGTTTGGTTAGGTAACCTCTTATTAAATGCAGCAGGAGTTTATGTGCTTACGCACTTGCTCTCTTTAAACTATATACTTTCTAAAATCACCATTTCGCTGCTGGTTGGCCTTTTCTACAATTATTTACTTCAAAAGAGATATGTCTTTCAATAGTTATATATATTATAAGTACCGGCGTGTACTTATATTTAGCGGCCTGCTTTGGCTGCTGGGGCCTTTGTTGGCAATGGCCCAAACCCCACCCACCGTTATTAAAGGTAAAATAACCGATGCCCTTACCAACGAGCCGCTGATTGGCGTTTCGGTATACTTCCAGGATAGTGAAGTGGGTACCGCTACCGATATAGATGGTACTTATGTTTTAAAAACCTCCCGGAATTTAACGAAAGTACAATTTTCTTACATCGGGTTTAAAACCGTTTCGCGCAATGTAACCCCGGGCGTGGTGCAGGAAATCAATATAAAACTCGAAACCGATTCTAAGGCGCTGAACGAAGTGGTTATTTCGGCCAAAAGAGCACGTTATAAAAATAAAGATAACCCGGCCGTAGATTTAATCCGGTTGGTAATCGACCACAAAGCCCAAAACCGCCTGGCCAGTTACAACTTTGTGGAGTATGAGCAATACGAAAAAATGCAGTTTTCTTTGGTGAATACGCCGGAAAAGCTGCGCAAGAATTTCATGCTCCGTAAATTTCCTTTCTTAACCGAAAACCTCGACACGACTACGTTAAAAGGGCGGGCGCTTTTGCCATTTTATCTAACCGAAATTGTTTCGGAAAACTACCGGCGCGCGCACCCCGATAAAAAGAAAACTTTTATTAAAGCCGAAAAGAAAGTTGATTTTGGCGAGTACCTGAGTGTAAAAGGAGTAAACGATTATTTTAAACATTTATACCAAGATATAGATATTTACCAAAACAATATTACGGTAGTTACCAGCCAGTTTTTAAGCCCGATTGCCGATATGGCCCCTACTTTTTATAAGTTTTTTATTACCGATACTTTACATATAAACGGCGATAAACTGATAGAACTTTCGTTTGAACCCCGAAATAAAACTGACTTCTTGTTTCAGGGTCAGCTTTACGTAACCCAGGACGGCCGCTATGCCGTGAAAAAAGTAGAAATGGGCATCAGCAAAAGCGTAAATATTAACTGG
Source organism: Adhaeribacter sp. (assembly GCF_057359045.1). Classification (NCBI taxonomy): domain Bacteria; kingdom Pseudomonadati; phylum Bacteroidota; class Cytophagia; order Cytophagales; family Hymenobacteraceae; genus Adhaeribacter; species Adhaeribacter sp. The sequence continues at coordinate 17,147 of NZ_JBMQUD010000002.1, read as the reverse complement.
GTCCGGGATTTAAACATCAAACTCGATTTTGATAAAAGCAGTGAAAGCAAATATAATTTGGCCAAAAGTGAGTTGCGGGCCAACTTTGGCCTCCTGGCTAACGGAACGGCCGGTATGTACGGCACCCGTACTTTACATTTTAAAAATTACGTAACTGGCAAAAGCCGACCGGATAGTTTATACGCGGGTTTAGCGGTAGTGCCGTTGGCACCGGAAAAAGCTGCTGCGGAAGAGCAAAATAATGCCCTCTGGCAGGAAAGCCGCCCCGATTCTTTAACAACAGCCGAAAGAAATACTTATGCCAATATTCAAAGATTAAGCAACGACCGCAGTTTTAAAAGAACCGCCGATTGGCTTACCGCTTTTATTGCGGGCTATAAAAAAGCCGGCCCGTACGTAGAGATTGGTCCGCTTAATGCTTTTTATTCTTTTAACCCGGTCGAAGGTTTTCGGCTGCGGTTTGGCGGCCGCACCACCAATACGTTTAGTAAAAAAATTAACTTAGAAACCTACGCGGCTTACGGCTTTAAAGACGAAAAAGTAAAATATTACTTAGGCGGTTCTTACTCTTTTACCAACCGATCTATCTTTGAATTTCCGGTGCGCTCCTTGCGGGTAAGTTACCAGCAGGATACCAAAATACCAGGCCAGGAATTACAATTTGTGCAGGAAGATAATTTCCTGTTATCGTTTAAACGGGGCAACAACGATAAATGGCTGTATAATAAAACCTTTAACCTGGAATACCTGCACGAATATGAAAACCATTTTTCGTACCGTTTGGGGTTAAAAAGATGGGAGCAGAGCCCGGCCGGTAGCCTAGTGTACGAGAAAGTAAATGCCGAAGGCAAAACAGAGTTGGTTAACAATGTAACCACCGCCGAGGTTATGTTGGAATTGCGGTGGGCACCCAACGAAAAATTCTTCCAGGGTAAACTTTACCGGACGCCCTTTGTAAACAAATATCCGGTATTTACTTTGCGGGGCATAGCTGGGGTAAAAGGCTTGCTCGATGGGCAGTATAATTACCAGAACGTTTCCTTAAATATATTTAAACGGTTTGGTCTGTCGCAGTTAGGGTACACCGATGCCGTAGCCGAGGGTGGTTATATTTTTGGGCAGGCACCGTTTCCTTTATTGGGTATTCACCGGGCCAACCAAACGTATTCGTATCAGATGCAATCGTACAACCTCATGAATTTCCTGGAATTTGTAAGCGACCAGTACGCCAGTATTACTTTAGACCACACGTTTAACGGGTTTATCTTTAACAAACTGCCTTTAATAAAGAAAACCAAGCTGCGCGAATTTGCTACGATAAAAGTATTGTACGGCGGCCTGCGCGAAGAAAACCGGCCGGCTAACAACCATGGCTTATTAAGATTACCGGTAGATGCGCAGGGTGCGCCCATTACTTACACCCTCGAAAAGAAACCGTATATAGAAGGTAGTGTGGGCATTGGCAATATTTTTAAATTTTTCCGGGTAGATCTGGTAAAGCGGTTTTCTTATCTGGATCATCCCAACGTTTCGGAGTTAGGTATCCGGGGCCGGTTTAAATTCGATTTTTAATTAAAAATAGTATGCAAGCATCTAAGTTCAGAGATATTTTGCAACAAGGCATTTATAAAATTATAAATCCTTTTGTCCGGTTGCTGATTAAAATAGGATTTACGCCCAATGCTGTTACCGTAACCGGGCTCATTTTAAATATTGGGGTGGCCGCTATTTTTATTCTGGGGGCCGAAGAAGGTAACCGCGGCGATTTGTCTTACGTGGGCTGGGCCGGCGCCTTGGTTTTATTTGCTGGTTTGTTTGATATGCTGGATGGCCAGGTAGCCCGCTTAGGCAATATGGGTTCTACATTCGGTGCCCTTTTCGATTCGGTGCTGGACCGCTACAGCGAACTGATTATGTTTCTGGGCATTTGCTACTATTTAATTTCCCACCATTATTTTTTGAGTTCGCTGTTTGCTTTTATTGCCTTAATTGGTTCTATGATGGTAAGCTACACCCGGGCCCGCGCCGAAGGTTTAGGCATTGAGTGTAAGGGCGGTTTAATGCAACGCCCCGAGCGGGTAGTTTTGGTGGGGGTATCGGCTATTGCTTGTGGGGTAAGCAGTTATTACCTGGGCGGCGATTATAAATTATTCTTGCCGGGTATTCCGTTTCATGTCTTCGAAACCATGTCCATTTTTACCTTGCCCATAACCTTTTTGGCAGTACTGGCCAATATTACAGCTATAAACCGTTTGTTTGATGCGAAAAAAGCGTTGACAATAAAAGAAGCAAATAAAAAGGAAAGAACACTCGGCAAAATTGCATGAAGAATTTACTGATAGTGCTGCTAACCACTTTGGGTATGACTGGCCTCTTTAAACCGGCGCTGGCAAATGGCCTTACTGGGCGGGAATTTACCACCGTACAGACCGATACCTTGCCAGTTCCCAAAGGCATTAAAAACCTGCTGTTTTACGTACAGCGTGACCCCAATATCAATACGGTAATTTATGAACTGAACCTGAATAGCGAAGGTGAAATAATCGAAAAAGAGCCCGTTAAAATATATTGGATCCGGTACGCCGAAAAAGGAGAGCGGCGCGATTTAAGCTATATTCAACAAAAGTTTGCCTATGGCCTGAACGTAAAAAAGTTAGGCCCCGAAAAGTTTGAATTAAAATTTGTTTGCTACGCAAAATTGCCCTTGTATCTACAAAAAGGAGCTGATGGCAAGTACCACGTTTATACCCAAATCAATCAAAAACAATCAATTCTAAACCGGGTTTTTGTCCGTATTCAGGGCGGTACTTTTTGGGTACCCAATGTGGTGCACGTAGATTTAATAGGTAAGGAGCCCGGCAGCGATAAAGTAGTTACCCGGCGGTTTAAACCTTAAGTATAATGAAAAAGAATTTTGTATCTAATTCCAAAGAATCTGTCCGGATGTTTAAGTACGACTGGATGGAAGCCTTGTCGAAGGTGCATTTTTCGGTGCCTTTGTACGTTTACCTACCCGTAATATTTTATTTTGGCTGGAAAGCTCTTGCCCCCGGCAATTTAAGTGTGCCGGTTTTTATCGGTTATTTTGGGTTAGGACTTTTATTCTGGAGCCTGGCCGAATACGTGTTGCACCGCTTTGTATTCCATTACCAGCCAACCTCTAAATGGGGCCAGCGCATTCATTTTATTTTTCATGGTGTGCACCACGATTACCCCAACGATGCCAAACGCTTGGTTATGCCGCCATCGGCAAGTATTCCCATGGCTTTGGGTTTTTACGGTTTGTTTTCGCTGGTATTAGCCCAGGGTATTTTGTATGCCTTTTTTGCTGGCTTTATTTTAGGTTACCTTATTTATGATATTTCGCACTACGCCTTGCATCACTTTAACTTTAGGCATCCTTTCTGGCAAAAATTAAAAAAGCACCACATGCTGCACCATTATTCAGATGCCGACAAAGGCTATGGGGTGAGCTCGCCGTTGTGGGATAAAATTTTTAGATCTGATTTTTAACTAATTTCATGTTCAATACATCCAGCCGCATTGCCCCAAAAGAATCTAAAGTAAAACTTAACCAGGAAGCTTGGGTGGTTATTGCACTTTCGCTCGTTTATTTATTAGCGGCTTACCTTTTAATTGGCTTTAAACCCGAGCAACTATTATTGGTTGGTTTAGTTAATGGGCTGTTTTTTATATCCTTGGCTACCCGCAAATTTGTGAAGGGGTTTTCCATATTTATTTTGTTTTGGGTGCTTTTCGATTTTATGAAAGCTTTTCCCAATTATTGGTTTAACCCGGTGCATATTCAGGATTTATACCAGATTGAAAAAAACATTTTTGGTATCAATTTTCAGGGCCAAACAGTAACGCCCAACGAGTACTGGCTGGCCCATACCAATAGCTTTCTGGATGTAATTTCGGGATTATTTTACTTAACCTGGATTCCGGTGCCCCTGGCTTTTGCCACCTATTTATTCGTAAAAAACAAGACCCAATTTTTTTATTTTTCGCTTACTTTCCTGTTGGTAAACCTGCTGGGTTTTGTGGTTTATTACGTTTATCCGGCAGCGCCGCCCTGGTATGTACAGCAATACGGTTTCGATTTTTTGCCAGGAACGCCCGGCAATACAGCTGGCCTAGCCCGATTTGATAGCTTTTTTAATGTAAATATTTTTAATGGCATTTACGCCAAAAGTTCTAATGTATTTGCGGCTATGCCGTCGTTGCACTCGGCTTACCCGGTGCTGGTATTAATATTTGGTATCCGGAATAAAATGGGTTGGCTAAATGTTTTCTTCGGGTTTATTATGCTGGGTATCTGGTTTGCCGCGGTGTACTCTTCGCACCACTATGTACTAGACGTGTTTTTTGGTGTTATTTGCGCCGTTTTGGGTTACGATTTATTTAACTGGCTGATGAATAAAAAAGGGAAAGTTTACGGCTTGGTGCAGAATATGATAAACGCTGTTAGATAATATAAATATCGCTGCTTTATTCAGCTAATAGCCGCATGGTAAAACCAGAAGCCGTTTTACGAAAATATCCTGCAGAATTTAAAAGAATAAGATTTTAATAAGAGAGGTGGTTAACATTGAGGTTTCAGGCCATTCAGTAGAACGGCTGTAATTACCTCATACCGGGTTTCTAAATTCGGATAATTATTTTCTATAGCTAAATCTACTTCTACGCCGCGTAAGGCACTTACAATAACGCTGGCAATAATATCTAAATCGCCGTCTTGCAAGTTCATACATTCTTTATGTTTAACACCAATTTCCAGAATATTCCGGACAATATTAAATTCGCGGGTACTAAACTTTTTCCGCAGCTCAAAAACCAACTGGAAACTGTTAGGTAATTCTAACCGGATAATATTATATAAATTTTTTCGGGTTCTGCTTTCTCTTATTTTGGTAATTGCGTATGCTTTTAGCTTTTCGGGAGCGGTAGTGGCATTTTCAACAGCTTTTTCGGTAGCCTCAAAAACGTGCTGCATTTCCATTTCTATCACTTCCTGAAAAATTTCTTCTTTACTTTTAAAGTAGTAATAAAGCGTACTTTTGCCTTTGCCAATGCTTTTGGCAATATCTTCCATGGTGGTTTTATTTAAACCATATTGCTGAAAAAGCTTTTGCCCGCCCTTTAAAATTTCGGCTTTAATTACTTCATCTTTACTCAGTTTTTCCATTTTCGACCATTTCGGTTTAATAGTCCAAAATTATTAAAAAAATCTGTATTTGTCATTAAAAAAATGTAAATAATATAAGTTAACGTTTGATTAACATACCGGTAATTAAATGGAGGTTTAATTATACTGGATACCTTAATAGGTGCTTTTTAACTAGCCTTATTCCGGTATCCAGTATAGTTAAATATTTAAGTTAATTATATAATCGGCCACAACTTATAGGAATGTTTTAAGCGGTTTATTGAGTTTACCTTTATTTATTGCAATGTTAAATACCAGTTATACGCCTTTATCCGGGGTGTACCGGCTGGAGCCTTCGGGCGGATAAGCAATGGTATTTCTTAAATTTTGGATTCGTTCGGGCTCAAAACTTGGAATTTGCATTTCTCCGGCTTCGCGCCATTGGCGTACCTGCTCTTCGGCAGCGGCGGCTTTCTCTTTGGGCCATTCCGGGTCGCGGGCCAGGTAAAGTGTTTGCGACGGAAAGGCAAAACCACTGCCACTCGCGTTTATTACATCTATCATGCGCAGAAATAAGTCTTCCTGCACTTCCAAAAACTCGTCGTTATCTTTGGCATTGATATAGGCAAAAACATCCAGAACTAAAGAATCAGCTCCAATTTCTACAAAGCGTATACGCGCGGGATTCGGGTCTACTTTGGGGTGCGCATACAAGATAGACCGCAATTCTACGAGTAAATACCGGATTTGATCGGGGGTAGTTTCGAAGCGTAAACCAAATTTAGGATGAAACCAAAACCGGTCGCGGTGGGCAAAGTTCTCGATTTTCAGGGACGATAGTTCGCCATTGGGTATGGTAACAATGGTGCGGTCTAAGGTTCGGAGGCGGGTAGAACGCATGCCAATCTGCTCAACGGTTCCCAAAATATCACCTACTTTACAAAAATCACCTACGCGTACCGGCTGGTCGGTTATCAGGGTTACGCTACCCACAAAGTTCTCTACCGTTTTTTGGGCACCCAAGGCTAAAGCAATACCACCAATACCCAAAGCGGCCAAACCAGTTGTTACATCAAACCCAAACGTATCGAGAATAATAATTGTACCAAATATAACAATTGCAATTTTTGCTGCCCGGCGTAAAAACAATATGGCCGAAACCCCAGCCTGGTTACCGTGGCGGCCCATGCGTTTTTCAAAAAACCGGGTAATAAAATCAAGTAACTGCCAAAGCAACAAGAGCAAGGCTATCAAACCAACAATTACGGTAATATCGCTAAAGCGCTGCCGGATTATAATGGAAATACCTGCTTCCTGGCAGGCTACCACAAATATCCAGATAGATAAATAAATTCGGATGGGGAGCGAAAAGGCTTTTATAATGCCGGTAGTAGGTTCTATGCGGGCTTTGTGCCAAACCAATGGTATGAAGAAAAGAAAAAATGCCGTTATACCCCAAGCCAATAAATATGCTGTGGCAATAAGCAAGACCACGGCTAGCCAATGGCCAATGGGTACGCCACCCCATTTTCTCACTTTTAATATATCCGGCGAAACTTTTTTTACGAGTTGGGTACCGGCTGGCTCTTCTATTTTCAGGGGCACTCGCTGGATGGTTTCGGAAGAGAACAGCCAAATAGGACCGCTTACCGAATCGGCTCTATTTACCAGCAATATGTCAAATTGTTCGTTGTTCACGGTAGCAGTTCCTACGCGGTCCAGGCCAAGGCCTAAATTATCACCTTTTAGGCCTTCCGGTTCGTCACTAATCCAGGAATACGGAAAAATATGGCCATTTTTATCGAGTAAGCGTTGCAACGCCTGGGCGAGCTGTACGCCATTCTGGTTTGTCTTAAGTGTAGAATCGAGATGGAGGTAGCCGGCCGCCTTTTGGTAATTCTCATCGGCAACCGCTTTGATAAAACCTTGTACGGTACCCCGGGGCGTACGCCGGCCCAAAGAATCTTCCGGCCAGGTTGGTGTTACCTGAACTTGATTTTGGGTGGTATCGGTAGGGAGCAATTGGGCTGTTACCGGTAAGGCGAAGCCCAGGAATAATAGAATATAGAAAAAGAATACAGTTGATCGAAGAGGTGTAAAAGCGTGTTTTAGAAAATATGGCATTGAGGTTAAAACTTAATAAATAATAAAAAATCTAAGCTGGTGATGTATAGCCTTAAAGTAGTATCTAAATCTGTAACCGTAATAATTTAGATTAAACCATTAAAAATCAGTAAGAATAAATCCTAAGTCTTAAAGTTAAATACAACATTGCCGGTAAATTATTTAGATAAAAAATTTACGTTTAGATTTACTGATTTAGCCAGTAAACTATATTGCTTACCTAAACCTGGCGCATGCTAATAATACGATGGATACCGGCTTGCGTTGGGTTTACGCTTTTCCGGGTTTATTTTTCGCGCTTTAAATATATGTAAAGAAGGAAAATTGCGCTTTGCAATTTAAGTATTTAAACCTTTTAAGCTTAGTAGCAAATAGCTTTGGTATAGCTTAAGCAACATGAACTCAAGTTTATAGATATTAATCTAAATAATACGCTATTAAATTGTATACAATTTAATTTTAAACTAAATTTGCTTCATGCAACAGCAGGAAGAGAATATTTTATTGTTGGAGGAGCAAATTTGCTTTCAGTTTTATGCGGCGGCCAGGGCTATTACTAATTTATATCGCCCTTTATTAGAACCGCTGGGTCTTACGTACCCGCAGTACCTGGTTATGTTGGTTTTGTGGGAACAAGAAACATTGAACGTGAAAAAGTTAGGCAATCGCCTGAAGCTGGATAGTGGTACCTTAACGCCTTTGCTTAAAAAATTAGAAGCTAAAAAGCTTATTACCCGGCAGCGCTCCAAAACCGACGAAAGAAACTTGGTGGTTGCGTTAACTGATGCCGGCACACAGTTGCGACAACAAGCTATTCATATTCCGTTTCAGTTGCTTTGCCGTTTAGGCTTACAAGACCGACCCGTAGAAGAACTCAGAAGTATGTTTAACCAGGTATTTGAAACAATCAAAGCTATTACCCCGGAGTAAATAATTTAGGAGTACCGGTGCTCAGAATATTATTTTTAAACTAAATAGCTCACGTAATTTTTAAATACAAATTATTTTGTGCAGCTACTTAATCTATAAGAAATGACCTTTAAACAAGTATTACTAAAAAAGTTATACCCCTTAATTATGCGGCTGAGTAAGTCGCCGGGCGGCCGGGGCAAAATTCTAAAGAATGTCAATGGCGCTAAACCCATCCAATCTTTTTATGACCTGAAAGTTACCCAGAACAATGGGCAGCTATTAGACTTTAGCCAGTTTAAAAACAAAAAGATAGTGTTGGTAAATACGGCTTCTAATTGCGGCTATACCGGTCAGTACGAAGAACTGCAGCAACTGCACGTACAAAACCAGAATAACCTGGTTATACTGGGTTTCCCGGCTAACGATTTTCAGGAACAGGAAAAAAGCAATGATGCGGAAATTGCGCAGTTCTGCCAGGTAAACTACGGGGTTACTTTTCCGTTGGTTAAAAAAAGTTCGGTTGTAAAAGGCGATGCCCAAAACCCGGTTTACCAGTGGCTTACCCAAGCCAGGCAAAATGGCTGGAACGAACACCAACCTGATTGGAATTTCAGCAAATACCTGATAAACGAAACCGGCGAGTTAACCCATTATTTTGGTTCAGCGGTTTCGCCGTTGAGCCACGAATTTTTAACCGCTCTTAAAAGTTAGGCGCGCATCAATTTAAAAGCTGCTTTTACAAAATTGTTGTTTTGATTTTTGGTTAGTAAAATGTCCGAAAGAATCCGTCAGGAAGGCTTTCGGCATTTTTATTATTGCATTTCTAAAGCAGAGAAGCTGTTTAGGGTTTTGTAAATGGTATTAGCATTTGCCCTTGCCGCGTGTTTTCACCGGCAAGTAGTCCGGCAGAAGCTAAAATATTGGCGGTGATAACACCACCAATGGGAGCGGTTCCTGCTATTTTACAAAACACTAAACAAGTTCAGTATCAGGCCACTTTCCGGTAGCTGATGTTTATAAAATTATTTAACTCATTTCATTTAGTTGACTTCTCCGTAGCGGGCAGCCAATAAATAATTTGCTTTTACCCACCGGAAGGATTAATGCCGGCTGGGTCTTATGTATGAAAAACAAAGTATTTAAAATATTTAAAAAAAGTATGTTAGTATTACTAACACTCGTTGCGTTACTGGGTTTGGTTACTTTCTTTTATATGCGCCAACCGCTGTTTGGTAAAAGCCCCAGCGGCCAACGCCTGGAAAGAATTAAAAAATCGCCGCACTACCACAACGGCCAGTTTCAGAACATCCACCAAACCCCAGAACTAACCGAAGGTTTTAACATGCTGGGCGTAATGGTGGATTTTTTGTTTAAGCGAGTCGCCAACCGCGAGCCGGCCGGAAATATACCAAGTACTAAAACTGATTTGCTACGTTTACCACCCGATCAGGATGTATTAATCTGGTTTGGGCATTCGTCTTATTTTATGCAGCTTAATGGTAAACGCCTATTGGTAGACCCGGTTTTTAGCAATAACGCTTCGCCGGTGCCGGGCAGTAACAAAGCTTTTAAAGGCACCAACCGGTATACCGTAGATGATTTACCCGCCATAGATTATTTGTTTATCTCCCACGACCATTACGACCACGTAGATTTTGAAACGCTGCGTAAATTAAAAACAAAAACAAAGAAAGTTATTTGCGGATTGGGCGTAGGCAGTCATTTAGAGCACTGGGGCTTTGCCCCCGAAAATATCCTGGAAAAAGATTGGTACGAAAAAGCGGTACTGGATAGCGGTTTTGTGGTTTACACCGTGCCAACGCGCCATTTTTCGGGCCGGGGATTTTCCCGCAACAATACGCTCTGGCTTTCCTTTTTAATACAAACGCCCACCCAGAAAATATACATTGGCGGCGATAGCGGCTACGATACCCATTTTGCTGAAGTAGGTAACCAACATGGACCCATAGATTTAGCTATTCTGGAAAACGGACAGTACAATGCAGCCTGGAAATATATTCACATGCACCCGGAAGAAGTTTTACAAGCTGCCAAAGATTTAAAAGCAAAAAGATTATTTCCGGTGCATTCAGGTAAGTTTGCCATGGCCAATCATGCCTGGTCAGAACCTTTAGCCCAAATTACGGCTTTAAACCAGGCTGCTACCATTCCGCTGGTAACGCCCATTATTGGCGAACCCGTATACCTGCAAAACCAAGCGCAGCAATTTACTACCTGGTGGACCCAGGTGAAATAAAACTCCGGTATCTTTTTCAGAATATTGCTTCCGGAAAGTTAGCGTTTATACAGATATATATATAATATTAAAGAAATGCTCAAAAAGTAAGCTTAGCCGCCGGTTGGGCCTTGATTTATAGGGGATAAAGTTTATACATTTGGCCATAACTAAACGGTAAAACAGGCCAGCCTGGCGGCTATACATTTTATTTAATTTATAAAGCAGCGGCGGGTTCTGGTTTTTTATACAAGCACAAACCTGAATAATGGCTACAAGTAAAACCTTTACCCGGCGCGATTTTTTGGCCGGCACCAGTCTTTTAATAGCCGGATCGGCGTTAAAACTTAATGCCGGCAGTTTGCTGAGCGCACCCGCCGCTGAACCCATCATCGATATTCACCAGCACACCGATTATCATGGCCTTACCACCGACCAACTTGTAGCCCACCAGCGGGCCATGGGCATAACCACCACCATTTTATTGCCTTCAGGTCATCCGGTAAGTTCTGGCTCTACCCACTACGGGGTTTCTAACGGCTTGCAAGCCAAAGCTACTGCCAACGAAGCTTGTTATAAAGTAGCCCAGCAGTACCCCAAAGAGTTCTTGTTTGGCGCCAACGAAGTACCCGATGTACCCAATGCGATTCCGGAAATAGAAAAGTATTTAAAGTTGGGCGCACCGGTTATCGGCGAATTAAAATTTAATATTGAATGCGATTCACCGGAAATGCAGAAAATATATGCATTGGCCCAGGCCTACGATGTACCGGTAATTATGCATTGGCAGCACAAAATGTATAACTGGGGTTTTGAGCGGTTCCATAAAATGCTGGAGAAATACCCCAAAGTAAATTTCCTGGGGCATTCGCAAACGTGGTGGGCCAATATCGATAAAAGCCATACCGACCAAAACATATTGTATCCCAAAACCAAAGTAACGCCCGGCGGCTTAACCGATCGGCTACTGCGCGATTACCCCAATATGTACGCCGATATGTCGGGCGGATCGGGTTTAAGCGCCCTTACCCGCGACGAAGAGCACGCCCGCGAATTTATAAAACGCCACCAGGATAAATTAATTTACGGCAGCGACTGTGCCGATACCGCCGGCCAGGGCGAAGCTTGCCAGGGTGCTCAGACCATTGCGGCTATCCGTAAATTATCGCCCAGCAAAAAAATAGAACGCAAACTACTTTACGACAACGCCAAAAAATTATTTAAACTCAAAATTTAGGAAATACTGGGGTAACTTATGCCGGATAGGAATAAGATCTAAATTTTTATTAGAGATAAGCTTTAACAATTCTATTGGCCTGATATACCTGATATAAAGGAAGCGAACAAAATATTCTCTGGTTAATTTTACTAAGTGCTGTATGCTGTATTTCTTCCGGATACCGTTGCTGGTTATGCTTTTTACGAGCAGTTTCATTTTTTCCGCGAAGGCGCAGGTAAAACTAACGGAAGAGAAGCTAAACTGGTGGGAAGATCCGGATGGTTTTCTAAATCAGCAGGCAAAACACAGTTTAGATTTAGTAACCAAAATATTAACCAAACATAAGCCCCAAACAAAAGAGCCGGACGAACGGCGCCAGGCTTTGCTCTTGCTCGATAATGTGCTGCACGAGCCAAATGCGGCCAAACGGCCGAATGTGCAGCATTTCTTTCACCAACGTATTGGTCAGGCTGCACAAAATATTGCCCAAACCAAAGTGCGCAAAGGTGCCGTAATCTGGAAGCTGTACAACCACGGCTTTGTGGTAAAAACGGCTACCGTAACCATCGCGTTCGATTTGGTGCGGGCTTATTCGGCGAAAGCCGAAGGTTTTGCTTTACCGGATTCTATCATGAATAAAATAATAAGCGAATGCGATGCTTTGTTTATCAGTCATTTTCACGGCGACCATGCCGATGAATGGGTAGCGCAGCAGTTTATTAACAGCAGCAAACCCGTAATAACGCCGCCGGGTGTTTGGGAAAATAAACCTATTTACAACCATATACAGCATTTGGAACGCAATCCGGAGGTGGTGCATACCTTGCCTTTACAGAATAAAGCCAGCCTCAAAATAGTTATATTGCCCGGTCACCAGGGCAAAAATATCCTGAATAATATTCCGCTGGTTACCACTCCCGAAGGAATGACTTTTTCTCAAACCGGCGATCAGTCTAATCTGGAAGATTTAACCTGGATTGACCAAATAAAAGGGAAATGGCCGGTAGATGTGGTGTTGCCTAATTGCTGGACAACTGATATAACGCGCTTGGTTAAGGGTTTCAACCCCAAGCTGGTCATTACCGGTCACGAAAACGAAATGGGCCACAGCATTGATCACCGGGAGCCTTACTGGCTGACGTACGTGCGCTTGCAAAAATCAGATTATCCCCGCTTGTTAATGACCTGGGGCGAGAGTTATCATTATAAACCTTAAAATTTAATAGCACCAGCTTTGCCTGGGGACTTACGTTCCTAAATAAGAAAATTATTCAAAAGCTTCAGAATTGGCAGTAATAGCCCCCCATGGCACGATATTCAATTAGAAGCATGAATACTAAATTGCTTTAATATTTAAATCAGAAGCTGGTTTTAAAAATACTTTCGGGGTTATCTAGTTTGGTGCTTTTGCGGTTACCGTTTACGGTAATGTGCAATAAATTGGTTTGGGTGTCGTGTTCCTGAAACAGAATATCGTTTTTAATTTCAATCTGTTTAATCTTATTTACGGCTGGCCCTTCCAGGTAGCACCAGGCCGCATCCTGTTCTATCTCGTAACCCAAATATTTAAGTGCAACCGGCTTGCCGTTTATTTTAACCCCAAAATGTTGTTGTAAATAATTGTTTAGAAGCGGGTCGATGCGTTCGCGTTGCGCTGGTTTTAAAATATCGAGCTGGGTTTTATTTTGTTTCTCGAGCGCGGCTTCCAAATCGTTAAAAAATATTTTGCAGCTAATTTCCAGATTTTTGGTTTTAGCATTGTGCGTTACCTCCGTTACACTTACAAAAAACGGGTGAAAAAGTAACAGGAGATTGACTAAAAATATAGGAAACATGTGATTTTTAATTTCAAATTAACACCTAAAGCGCTATTTTTGTGCCAAATTAATCAAAAAGTACCGTTTTGCAGGACTTCCTCCTTTATTTTAAATTAGGTATTGCACATATTCTGGATTGGCAGGGGTACGATCATATTTTATTTGTAGTGGCCCTTTGCGGGATATATACCTGGTACGAATGGCGGCGGGTGGTAATATTAGTTACAGCATTTACAGTTGGTCACTCCATAACGCTGGCTTTAAGTGTTTTTAACTTTTTACCGGTTTCTATGCCTTTAATTGAGTTCCTGATTCCGGTAACAATCCTTTGCACCACCCTGGCCAATATTTTGCCTAAAAAAAGTTTTACTTCGCGCCAGCCTAACCCGCGGGCTACATATTTTTTAGCCTTGTTGTTTGGTTTAATCCACGGCATGGGGTTTTCTAACTACCTCAAAAGTTTGCTGGGTAAAGAAATTATATTCCAGTTGCTGGCGTTTAATGTAGGCTTAGAAGTAGGGCAGTTGGTAATTGTTTTATTTACGCTTATACTAACCTTTTTTATCTTAGAAGTTTTTAAAGTTGCCCGCCGGGAGTGGACGCTGTTTCTATCATCAGCTATTTTTGGTATTGCCTTAACCATGGTTTTGTCGCGGGTAGGGGCTTTGTTTTCTTAAATTATTCGTTTATTCATGTCTAAAAAAATATTATCGATTGGCCTGCTGCTGGGCTTGGCTACCGGGGCTTGGGCGCAGCACCAGAATAATCCGGGGTCTAACCACGGCAATAAATTTGAGCAGTTGGGTACCTTAATGCACGACCCCAACATGTACCGCTCGGCATCGGGGGCGCCCGGACCCAGATACTGGCAACAACGCGCCGATTACGATATAAACGTAGAACTAGACGATGAGCAACGGCGCATTACCGGTTCCGAAACGGTTACCTATTTTAATAACTCGCCCGACCCGCTTACTTATATTTGGCTGCAACTCGACGAAAACGAGCACGACCCCAAAAGCGACAACCAAAGCTTTAACGAAAGCCAGATGAAAGAGAAAATGTCGATGCGGGACTTGCAAGGCATTATGGGGCATGGGCAAGATTTAGGTGTTAAAATTAAAAAAGTAACCGATGCCAACGGTAAAAACCTGCGCTATACCATTAATCAAACCATGATGCGCATTGAAATGCCCAATACGTTAAGTCCCGGCGAGCGCTTCCGGTTTAAGGTAGACTGGTCTTACAATATTTCGGACCGCCAAACCATTGGTGGCCGGGGCGGTTACGAATATTTTCCGGAAGACGGCAATAACCTGTACACCATTGCGCAGTGGTACCCCCGCCTGGCCGTTTATTCTGATTTCCAGGGCTGGCAAAATAAGCAGTTTACCGGTACCGGCGAGTTTGCTTTAACTTTTGGTAATTTTAAAGTAAATATTACCGCTCCCGCCGACCACGTGATTGGGGCTACCGGCGAGTGCCAGAATTATAACCAGGTACTTACGGCCGCGCAGCTTAAACGCTGGAATCAGGCCCAAACCGCTAAAGCCCCTGTAGAAGTAGTTACCTTAGCTGAAGCCCGCCAAACCATGAAAGGCAAAGCTAAAAACAAGAAGACCTGGACCTACGTGGCCAGCAACGTGCGCGACTTTGCTTTTGTGGCGAGCCGACGGTTGGTTTGGGATGCTATGGCTACAAACATCGAAGGGAAAAAAGTAATGGCCATGTCGTATTACGGGCCGGAGGCTTACCCGCTTTACAACCGGTATTCTACCAAAGTAGTGGCGCACACGCTGCAATCGTATTCTAAACATAGCATTCCGTACCCGTACCCGGTAGCCATTTCGGTAGAAGCCAATAACGGTATGGAATATCCCATGATTTGCTTTAACTACGGTCGTGCGGAAAAAGACGGTACGTATTCCGAAGCAACCAAATACGGCATGATTGGCGTTATCATTCACGAAGTTGGACACAATTTTTTCCCAATGATTGTAAACTCCGATGAGCGGCAGTGGACCTGGATGGACGAGGGCCTGAATACCTTTTTGCAATACCTGGCCGAAATGGAATTCGACAACAATTACCCGGCGCAGCGCGGTCCGGCCCACAAAATTGTCGATTACATGAAGTTGCCCAAAGATCAGTTGGAGCCCATCATGACCAACTCTGAAAATATAATCAGGTTTGGTCCGAATGCCTACGCCAAGCCCGCAACCGCGCTTAATATTTTGCGCGAAACCGTAATGGGCCGCGAATTATTCGATTATGCTTTTAAAGAATATTCGCGCCGCTGGGCCTTTAAACACCCCACGCCCGCCGATTTTTTCCGGACCATGGAAGATGCCTCGGCCATTGATTTAGATTGGTTCTGGCGCGCTTGGTTCTACGGAACCGACCCGGTAGATATTGCCATTACCAACATGCGCTATTTCCGCCTCGATACGAAGAATCCGGAGATTGAAAACGTAGAGGCCCGCCGCAACCGCCAACGCGAGAACACCTCCCTTAGCCAAAGCCGTAACCGCAGTGCCGGCATTAAATTTGCCGTTGAGCAGGATACCAGTTTACTCGATTTTTACAACAAGTACGATCCTGATGCGGTAACGGCCTCGTCGAAAGAAGAATTTACCCGGTACTATAATTCGCTTAATCCGGCGCAAAAAGCTTTATACCAGAACAAAACTTATTTTTACGAACTAAATTTCCAGAATATTGGCGGCCTGGTAATGCCCTTGATTCTGGAGTGGACGTACTCCGACGGAACGACCGAAATAGAACGCGTACCGGCTTACATCTGGCGGAAAAACGAAGAAAAAGTGACGAAGGTATTTGCCAAAAGCAAAGAGGTTAAAAGCGTAAAACTAGATCCGTTGCGCGAAACCGCCGATATAGACGAATCGAATAATAGCTGGCCGCGGGAAAATCAGCCTTCTAAATTTGAGCTGTTTAAAGAACAACGGTTACCCCGCGGTTCTGCGGCCGGCTCTAATCCCATGCAGCAAAGCCGCCCCAAAGCCACGGAGGGCAACAGCCCGGCTAATTAAGTATTATTCATATATCTCGGAATTAGAAAATAGGAGAGGGGTAAACAGCCCCTCTTTTTTTATACATTCCGGTAGAACAATTTTGTATCCTTTAGTTTACTTATATCACCTGGTTAAGATCAGATTTAATAGCAGCAAGTCATGAAACTTAGCCAATCTAAGCCCTTCATTCATAAAAGAGAGTTGGAAGAATTCCAGAAGAATCTTCTAATTAGAAAACAATACAGGTAAATGAGCCATACAATTAGTTGCCAGTATGACTATCTACCCAAAGAACCCTTCCGAAAAATGACCTTAGAATGGTAATTATTTTATAGTTAATAAGCCGTTTGCCATTTATGTTATACTGGTAGCCTGTTTTAGAAGGGGGCGTATATTCTTAGGTAATATTTTGCCTGCTTATTTCTACCCTTACTTAAATCCTGATCCAAAACACATAGTGCTACTAAGATTAATAGATTTTTGGTCAGGACGTATTATTTGCTTTGTCCCCGAATTACCTAAATTCCGTATGAGGAGAAATTAAGTAAATCTATCTGCAAGTTTTATGCATAGCGAAGTCTGGAAAAATAAACTTAAACCTTTTCTACAAAAATTTCCGCCCAATGCCGGAAACAGTATCCAAATTTATACGCCCAAC
>NZ_JBMQUD010000001.1:0-45671 GCF_057359045.1 Adhaeribacter sp. | reverse complement strand
TCGCAATTTTAGATTGCGTTACATTCCAACCAAAACCCAACGGGTCGGCCTCCGGATTAATTAAAGCTTTAATGCGGTTTTGCTGGTGGGCCTGCAAAATATTATTCACAAAAAAATCGACGCTAAAAATCATGGCTACAATGGCCAGGTAAATAGGGACAATGGTGGTAAGACGCCGCAAAAGCCGCTGATTTAACCAAATTACCAAAGAGAATAAGACCGTAATAGTACCTACAATTATTAGTTTGGGCACCAGCAACGTAATAATAAAAATAGCTACGGCAATGGTACCTACAATCAAAATCAGCGGCGACATACCTTCCCGGAAAAAAGCCAGCAAAAAAGCGCCAAACACCAACGCCGACCCGGTTTCGTTGGATAACAAAATAAGCAAAGGCGGCAGTACCGTTAAACCGGCCAATACAGCGTGTTCTTTCCAGTTTTGCTGCCGCAAGTTAATAGTACTCATAAACCGCGACACCGCCAGGGCCGTGGCAAATTTGGCAAATTCAGCCGGCTGAATCCGGATGCTACCCAACTCCAGCCAGGATCGGGAACCTGCAATGGGCCGGGCAAATATTAGCGTAAAAATGAGCAGCAGAATAACAACTCCGTAAATGGGATAAGCAAACGACTCGTACGCCCGGTGATCAATTACCAGTAAAACGATAATGATTATGATAGACGTGCCAATCCAGGCGAGTTGTTTGCCCGAATTAATATCCCAGCTAAAAATATTAATAATATTATCGGGGCTGTAAACGGCCGCATACACGTTTACCCAACCCAGCAAAACCATAGCGGCGTATAAACTAACCGTTATCCAATCTATGTTGCGCGAAATTTTAGGCGAACGGTTCATTTAATGCTTTATTTTGAGGTAAGTTTCATCAATAATCCAAGGCTCCATCCATTCGGTCTTTTTAGATATAGTACCGGTCAGATATTTCTGGAACATTAAATTAGCCACGTACGCGGAAGAAGAGGATCCAAAGCCGGCATTTTCAATATACACCGCAATGGCAATCTTAGGATTTTGCCGGGGAGCAAAGGCGGCAAATACGGCATGGTCTCTACCATGCGGATTTTGCACCGTACCGGTTTTACCACATATTTCTATATCTAAATGACTCAGATTGGCTCGCCAAGCCGTTCCCCAGCGCGAAGACATAACCCTGGACATTCCTTCTATAACCGGTTCAAAATGTTTCGCATCAATCATTACCTGTTTTTTCTCTAAATATTGCGGAAGCGGCTTACCGGTATTACCAATTTCCTTTATCAGGTGAGGCGGATAATAATACCCCCGGTTGGCAATTATAGCCATAACATTAACTAAATGGAGCGGAGTAGCACCCGTTTCGCCCTGACCAATACTCATAGAATAAATGGTCTGATATTTCCAGCCTTTTGGACCGTAATGTTTGTCGTAGTACTTAGAGGAGGCAATAATTCCGGTATTTTCAAAAGGTAAGTCAATGCCTAATTTACTCGCAAAGCCAAATTTCATTACCCGTTCGCGCCATTGGTCTAACCCTAAATGCGTATCCTGGTAAATATTTCGGGATTGGCCTTTATTAACCAGGCTTTGGAATACCCGGTAAAAATAAGGGTTACAGGAGTTTTCGATGGCAATAGTTAAGTCTGAAGGATAAGGATGATTATGAGAGCATTTTACTAAAGATTGATTACACGCATAGCCGGTATTGGGCGTAAGCATTCCTTCTTGTAATCCGATTAAAGCTTGCACCGTTTTAAAAACCGAACCAGGCGGGTTGGTTGATTTTATGGGACGGTTAAATAAAGGTTTATTGGGATCGCGGAATAAGGCCATGTAATTATTACCCAGCTCTTTTCCGGTAAGTAAATTAGGGTCGTAAAAAGGAGCGGAAACAAACGCTAAAATTTCTCCGGTGCTTGGCTCAATTGCTACCACGGCACCCCGCTTTCCATTCATTAACTTTTCGGCGTACTGCTGTAATTCTAAATCAATCGAAGAAACAATATTTTGGCCGGCTACCGAGGCGGTATCGTATTGTCCTTCTTTAAAAGGCCCTTTATCAATGCCGCGCACGTTTACCATCCGGTATTTCACGCCTTTGCGCCCCATCAGAATATTTTCATAGGTCCGTTCAATGCCGCTTACACCCAAATAATCGCCGGGCGCATAAACCGCATACGCAGAATCTTCTAACTGCCGAGGGCTAATCTCGCCAATATACCCCAAAGCGTGCGCCAGGCTTTGGTGCGGATAACTCCGGACCGTACGGGCCATGGGTATAAATGCCGGAAACTCGACCAGGTTATCTTGCAAGGAGGCAAATTCCTCGGGACTGAGCTTTTGTAAAAAAGGCGTTGGTTTAACGTAGGAATAAGCTTTGGCCGCAGCTAATTTATGCCGAAACTCCTCTATCGGCATTTTAAAAAGCTGACAAAAACGGAGGGTATCAATATTTTTTACTTCTTTAGGTACCACCATAATGTCGTACACGGGCATATTTTGCACCAGCAATTTACCTTTGCGGTCGTAAATAAGTCCCCGGTACGGGTACTCTACTTTCCGCTTAATGGTATTGGCGTCGGCAGCGTGCTTGTACTCCGTATTTAGTACCTGAATAAAAAATAATTTAATGGCAAATATAGCCCCTACCACAAAAAATATGGCCTGAACAACGTACTTGCGGTTTTCTAAATATTTCAAGCTGAAAAAACTGCTATTTAATCGGATAAACTAAGACAAAACCTATCTGGTTCACAAAGATACCGTAAAATACCAACTTAAAATATTAGCCATTGGAAAACAGCCACATCGGGCAAAAAGAAAATTAGCGATTGCCCCGGCGAATGGAAAAGAAAAGCAACTGAATAATTACCAGCACCAGAAAAGTAAGCAAAGTGCTTAAAATAATCTTGGCCATGGTAAAACCTACTGCTCTAAAACTGCCCAATTCCAGAAAAAACAAGGCAAAATGGTGCATAAATACTAAAAACAGCGCGTACACCGTAAACCACCGCCAACCCATCAGGTGCAGGTTTACGGTATCGTTCTTTTCGTAGTCGTCGCGGGGAGTAAGCAACAACAATACGTAGGGCCGCAGGTAAGCCAGTAATACACAGGCTGCCGCATTTATACCTACAGTATCGTAAAATATATCTACGGTAAGGCCGGTTACAAAAGCCAGCAACAGCAAAGCTACTTTGGGCATCTGGATAGGCAAAAACAGCAAAAAGGCAATATAAATGTAGCAGAAAGCCGTATTAAACAATACCACGTTCCGGACCAGCAATATTTGTACGGCCAGAAACAGGAAAAACCGGAAAATATGGACAAAGGTGCGTCTATTCATCTTCTTTTACCCCGCTTTTAGCTTCTAAGGAGTCGCGTTCGGCGCGCCGGGTATTTTTCACGACATACACGTACGTCAGGTCATCAAAATCGGCCGATAACGCTACTTTTACCGTCAGGAAGCTTTTGTCTGATTCTTGGGTAGCCGATATTACCCGGCCTACCATTACACCTTCGGGAAATACGGCACTGTAACCCGATGTTACAATGGTATCGCCTTTCACCAGTTTTATGTGCCGCGGAATATATTCGAGGGTAGCAATGCGGTAATCGTTGCCTTCCCAGATAATGGTACCCACGGTATTGGTGCGCCGTACTTTAGCCGAGGTTTTCATTTGGGAGTGCAGCAAAGAATAAATAGTGGCGTAGTTTTGTGATACTGCTTTTACCCGCCCGATTATGCCGCCACTCGCCACCACACCTAAACCCGGTTCTACCCCATCGGCCTGGCCCACATTCAGGAGAATATGGTTATTTACCAGCCGTACCGAATTCTTAATTACTTTGCCCGGAATAAACCGGAAAGTCCGGACAATGCCGGTGGTATCTAAGCGTTGCTGGGCCAGGGTCAGGCTGTCGGGTTTTACCCGGAAAACAGAATCGGGCGCGGTCGGAATATTTTCCAGCCGGTCGGAGACCATAATATTGGTGAGCGATTCTTTTAAGGCTTTGTTTTCGGCTACCAGGGCACGGTTTACGTCTACCAACCGGAAATAATCGGCTACTTCGCGCTGAAATTCCAGCACCCGGCCCGCGTAAGCATTGGCCGAATTATAAAAAGCGGCACCCTGGTAACTGTTGTTCTGTACGATCAGGTAAACACAAAGAATCTCGAGCAGCAGAAAGACCAGGAAACCCCGGTAACTATATATAAAGGCAAATAAATTGCGCATCGAACGCTTTTAAGACAGCAGTACATTCCGGAACCCTTCTATATTTTTAATAGCAGCACCCGTGCCTCTTACTACGGCCCGGAGCGGGTCTTCGGCAATATGAATCGGTAATTTGGTTTTAACCGCCAAGCGTTTATCTAGGCCCCGCAGCAAAGCGCCCCCGCCGGTCAGGTGAATACCATTTACGTAAATATCCGCCGATAATTCGGGCGGCGAAATTTCCAGGGCTTTCAGCACGGCTTCTTCTATTTTAGAAACCGACTTATCAATGGCAGCGGCAATCTCGGTGTAAGTTACTTTTATTACCTTGGGAATACCGGTCATTAAGTCGCGGCCCCGGATTTCGTAATCAGCGGGCGGGTTATCGAGTTCCGATAAAGCTGAGCCCACTTCGATTTTAATTTTTTCGGCGGAACGTTCGCCAATGAGCAAATTGTGCTGGCGGCGCATATAATCCAGAATATCCTGACTAAACACATCGCCGGCTACTTTTATAGATTGGTCGCACACAATACCTGATAAGGCAATTACGGCAATTTCGGTAGTACCGCCGCCAATATCTACAATCATAGAGCCGATGGGTTGCTCTACGTCTATGCCAATACCAATGGCAGCCGCCATGGGCTCCTGGATCATCCAAACTTCTTTGGCTCCGGCGTGCTCTGCAGAGTCGCGCACAGCCCGTTTTTCAACTTCGGTAATGCCCGATGGAATACAGATTACCATGCGGTGCGACGGCTGAAACAAACGGCTACCGGTGTCAATCATTTTAATTAATCCCCGGATCATTTGCTCAGCCGCGTAAAAGTCGGCAATAACACCGTCTTTTAAGGGCCGGATAGTTTTGATGTTGTCGTGGGTTTTTTCGTGCATTTGCATAGCACTCCGGCCCACGGCAATTACTTTATTACTGGTGCGGTCAACAGCAATAATAGAGGGTTCGTCAACTACAATTTTATCATTATGAATAATTAAGGTATTGGCCGTACCTAAATCAATCGCTATATCGCTTGTTAAAAAACTAAATAATCCCATTCGTTTTCAGGGCCCTGCGGCAATTTTATTTAAATATTTAAAGCGCCATAGTTGGGTTCAAATATTTCGGTGCAAAACTACGTATTTTACATCAAATTTTATACTATCTGTTTTATACAAAAAATATAAGCTTATCTAAATTAGTTTTTAACTGGTCAGCAGCCTTTTTCAGACAAAACACTAGCATTATTATTAAATAAATAATTTTAAATATTGTTTATCAAACAGTTATAAAACAGCACCCGAAAGCCCATATTTCTTTGGGTCCGGAACTACGGTCAACCCTATATTTTACTTTTTAAATACTAGCTCCTGTTTAAACAAAAAGCCCGGCGGCCACGCATGGGCGGCAAACCGGGCTTTTTGTTTAAATATTTAAAAAGGTTACTTAGTGTTTAAAATGGCGTACGCCGGTAAACACCATGGCCATATTATATTTATTACAAAAATCAATAGAGTCCTGGTCTTTGATAGAACCACCAGGTTGTACCACGGCGGTAACGCCTACCTGCTGCGCAATTTCTACGCAGTCGGGGAACGGGAAGAAAGCGTCGGAGGCCATAACGGCTCCTTGCAACTCAAACCCAAAGTTCCGGGCTTTTTCGATGGCCTGGTTTAATGCATCTACCCGCGAAGTCTGGCCTACCCCACTCGAAATTAAACGGTTTTCGGTAGCCAGCACAATGGTATTTGATTTGGTGTGTTTACAAACTTTGGCGGCAAACACCAGCGCTTTGTTTTCTTCGGGCGTGGTGGCGCGTTCGGTTACTACTTTAAAATCGGCTTCGGTTTCGGTTTTCAGGTCTTTGTCCTGCTCTATTACGCCGTTAAGCAAAGTTTTAAATAATTTTTCGGGCAACGCTACTGGTTTGCGGCGCAGCAAGATGCGGTTCTTTTTGGTTTGCAATATTTCTAAAGCATCGGGCGCAAATTCAGGAGCAATAAGCACTTCAAAAAATAATTTATGTAATTCTTCGGCAGTAGCTTTATCAACGGGGGTGTTGCTGATGATTACGCCGCCAAACGCCGAAACCGGGTCGCAGGCCAGGGCGGTAAGGTAGGCTTGGTGCAAAGCAGGTGCTACGGCTACCCCGCAGGCATTGGTGTGCTTTAAAATGGCTACCGCCGGCTCATCGGTAAATTCATCTATTAATGCCACGGCGGCATCTACATCTACTAAATTATTGTAAGATAACTGCTTGCCATGAATCTGGTCGAATAAGTCGTTCAGGTTGCCGTAGAAAACTCCCTGCTGATGTGGGTTTTCGCCGTAACGCAAAGGGGTGCTTTCGCGCAGGCTTTGCTTAAAATAGCTGCCTTCGCCGCCGTTCAGGTAATTAAATATTTGGGTATCGTAATGCGAAGAAATATCAAAAGCTTTGGCAGCAAACCGTTTGCGGTCGGCTAACTCCGTAGCGCCACCGTTTTGCTGCAACAACTCTAATACATCGGTATATTGCTCCCGCGACGACACCACTAGCACATCGTTAAAGTTTTTGGCCGCGGCCCGGATTAAAGAAATACCGCCAATGTCTATTTTCTCAATCACATCGGCTTCGGCCGCACCCGATCGCACCGTTTCTTCGAAAGGATATAAATCTACAATTACCAAATCAATGGCCGGAATTTCGAAGGTCTGTACTTCAGATTGGTCGGTTTCGTGGTCGCGGCGGTGCAGAATTCCTCCAAACACTTTGGGGTGCAGGGTTTTTACGCGACCACCAAAAATGGCCGGATATTGGGTCAGGTCTTCTACGGCGGTAACCTGGGCGCCTAAACTTTCCAGAAAACTTTGGGTACCACCCGTAGAATAAATAGTAACGCCCTGCTCTTTCAGGAGTGCCACCAGGGGTTCCAGGTTATCTTTGTAATAAACCGAAATTAATGCCGATTGAATTTTTTTCATGATTTATATAGCTGTTAGCAATTAGCTGTTAGTTTTTAGTATTAGCAGTTAGTTATTAGCTGTTAGTTTTTAGTTTGGCCGGAATGACTAATAATGAATTAGAAATTAGCATAAATAAATACTATACTAATATTTATATTGGTTGTCTTCCCCAGGTTAATTATCTAGAAATTTCTACACTTAAAATCAACCGTAACCCAATGCATGATTTCTAGTTGAGTAAAAGCTGTTCCACTATCTTGGGAAAGTGGGCGTGTTCTAATTCCAGCACCCGGCTGGCCAATATTTCAGCGGTGTCGTTTTCTTCTACCGGGCAAACCTGCTGCAAAATAGTAGCGCCCTGGTCGTAAAATTCATTTACGTAATGGATGGTAATACCTGATTCTTTTTCTTTGTTGTCGAGTACAGCCTGGTGCACGTGTAAGCCGTGCATGCCTTTGCCGCCATATTTAGGTAGCAGCCCCGGATGAATATTAATAATTTTATTTGGAAAAGCCTGCACAAAACTGGCCGGCACCAGCCACAAAAAGCCCGCCAGCACAATTAAAGCCGGATTATACGCCTGCACTTGCGCCTGCACGGTACCATCTTTAAACTGGGTTCGGTTAAAGACGTGGGTTGGGATGTTAAAATTTCGCGCCCGTTGCAAAGCGTACGCCTCCGGATTATTCGAGAATAAGGCTACTACTTTAATCGTGGGATGTTCCTGGAAGTAAGCCATCAGGCGTTGTGCATTGCTCCCGGAGCCGGAAGCGAAAATAACAACGTGTTTATAGGAGGTATCAGCCATAGCACCCGGTTAAAAAGAAGCGCAAATATAGAACATTAAACCGGAGATTTTTTGCCCGATTTAATCAAAATATTAGCTAAACTCTCTTAACAACCAAATTTGGCCGGTTTAACCAGAAAAACATAAATAACCAATCTAGATTGAGCCCTTTGGTTTCTAAAGTTTATTTTCGGGAATATTTAATAAAGAAAGGTGCTATTTCAGTTGCTTTTGCAAGCTTTTTATAATGCTCCGGGTTTCAGCGATGCGCCTTTCTAAACCGGCTTTATAGTACCAGGCTCTCTTTTCCGGGTCGGCCGATGGGCGTTTTATCTCTTTTTTAAGCTCATGCAGGTATTGTTGGCTAAGCTGCAAATATTTAGGCGCGGTAACCGGGTTATAAAAGCCTTTGCCATCTACATACACGTAAATTGGGGTTGTATGCGCCGCCTGCTGCCCGTGGCCATAAGCCCGGGCCGCCAACCAGATACCCCGCTCTGCCGGTAAGTTTAAGGTTAAAGAAAGATGTTCCGAAGATTGGCCAGTTGTACCGGCGGTTACCCGTCCCAAAACCTGGCCATGCCCAACAATTTCTAAAGTGGTTAAAGGAACCTGCGTGGCCTGGCCGTAGGCATGCGCCGTAATGTGTAGTTCGGTACCTTTACCAACGGCCAGTTTATCGCCGGGCAATTTATTATTTACTTCCAAAAATAGCTGCGGCCCGCTCGATACAAACGTATGCCCGGCAGCTAAGCCTTTTTTCCAGTTCTGGTAAGTTAAAGAATCGGGTACGTAGGTGTAAAAGCGGGCATTGCCAATATGGGCCGTGCGTTCGGGTGGTCCCTGATCGTGCTCCTGGCCGCACCACGGAAAATCGGAGCCGGCCACGGCCGTTAGGGGAATACCCAAATCCAGTAAATGATAATAATGATCGACAAACAGTGGATTTTCCGAAGCACAAAACTGAAGCAGTTCCAACACATCTACTTTACCCCGGAGGCCATCCAGCACCAGGCCGCGGTACCCATGAAAAGTTTGGGCCTGATGGGCATACCCGCCAACGCCACCCAACTCCCGCAGCCGGTCAAATACCTTATCGTATAAATAATATTCTTTTGTAAACCGAACCCGGTCCGAGGCACCTATGCCCAGGGCATGCCCCAGTTCGGAGGTGCGCGGATCTTCCTGGCCGGTAGTTAATAAATAAGCGCCCCGCTGGTAAACGCCTTTTTCGCCCCAGGCATACTGCTGGTAATACGTTTCCCAGAAATCGCCCATCCGCAGCATTACGCCAACATGAATATCTTCGGCCTGGGTCCAGGCCAATAGCAACGAATCTTCGCGGGGCGAACGCCGAATATGGATGTGATCATCGGCTGAATACCAGCCTTTCTGGGGCATATTAATCCAGCGGGTTAAACGATAATTACCCCGTAAAACCTGGTTTGACTGTACTGTTACTTGGTGGTTTTGGGTTATGTATTCCGGACCTTTAGAAAGCGTTAAATCGTAAGTACCCGGAGCCAGGTGCAAATTAAAACGGCCATTTACATAAAAAGAACTATCGGGCTGAAAACCGTAACCATCGGCGTGGTCCCATAAGCCGTACATAACGGCTACAGCGGTGGTGGGGAGCTGCTTTACCGCATGGCCATTCTGACTAAGTTTTACCCGCACCGGCGTTAAAGTACCGGTAGCCGCATCGGTAACTTCTACTACCAATTGGCCAGTTGGCAGGGGTTGCGCCGAACCCAACCGGGCGGTAGCCCACCCGCCCATCAGGAGCATAACTTTAATGATTATCCAGAAAAATAGGCCGGACTTGGGCATGGGCATTTTGGTTAGCCCATAAGTTAATTAAATCTGCAGAATTTAGGAAAGGCGGCCTATTTATTCAACCTTTTCCCTACCAATAAAAACACAACGGTGGCCCCGGTAAATAGAGAACTGCATGCTGAAAGCAGGTTCTTTATTTTCCGGGACCACCGTTGCGCAAATTTATTTACTATTAGAACGTATAATGCGGATTTTGCTCTAACGATTTATTCCGGTTCCAGGCTTCGCGCGGAATAGGCAAGCGAATGGGCGTGGTAGCTAACCAAGGCTTCTTGTCTACTTCTAGTTGGCTAAAGTTAGAACGGTTGTTCCGGATAAAATTAATAAAACGGCCGCGGCGGTTCAGGTCAGAGAAGGCACCGGCTGGTTCCCAGATAAACTCCATGCGCCGCTCGTAAAATATTGCATCCAATACCTGATCTTTGGGCAAGGTTAAAGATTTTTCGGCTAAGCCGGCCCGCACCCGCACCCGGTTTACCAGGCGCATAGCTTCTTCCGACCGACCAGTTTCGTTCAGGGCCTCGGCGTGGTTGAGCAAAGCTTCGGCAAAACGCAGAATAGGCGCATTTACCCCACCGTTGTTTAGTACGGGCGCTTCCCAATATTTTGTTACAATGTATCCGGTCCGGGACCAGCCGGCCGGTACATTTACCGGCATTACAAAATTGGGCATATCCTGGTGCACTTCGCCGGGCCCAATAATGCCCTGCCAATAGCGGCGGTCTTTTATTTTACCGGTTGCATCTTTTTCAAAAGCGTTTACCCACTGCGGCTGGGGCACAAAATTACTCCAGGCGCCACTACCGGTAAATTCCGAAGGGGCACCCCGCGGCGCGGTTCTTTTTACCAGGTTATTCCCTTCGGCATCAACCGAAGCCCGGAACTGCGTAGAAAATAAAATCTCTTTGTTATTCTCGTTCGACTCCCGGAACACATCGCGGTAATTGGGTAGCAAATCATGCACATTGGTAGCTACTATTTCTTCGCTGTATTTCACGGCATCGGCCCATTTCTGCTGCCACAAACTGGCTTTTACCAGAAAACCCAGGGCAGCCGTTTTGGTGGCCCGGCCTTTATCGGCGGCATTGGTCCAGGTGGCCGGTAAAACGGCGGCTGCCTCCTGCAAATCAGTTTCAATTTGTTTCCAGGTATCTTCTACCGATGAACGGGGAATATCGAGTTTAGAAGAAGCATTGAGCTCATCTACCACCAGCGGTATCCCGCCGAAATAATTGGCTAAGCGGTAATAAAATAACCCGCGTAAAAACTTAGCCTGCCCGATAATTAAATTTTTGGTATTGTCTGGCAGGTCCATTTTGCTTACCCGGTTAATAACCATATTGGCGCGCCCGATGCCCTGATAAGCGCCGCTGTACACATTGGTAATAATGGTATTGCTGGCCGGCAAATTTAAAGAGTGAATCTCAATACGGGCGGCCGAACCATCCATTTCGTACATGTCCCCACTCATGGCCCACTCTATTTCGGCGGCATCACCAAAATTAGTAAAAGTAGGCTCCTTTTGCAGGTTATCGTAAACGCCAATTAAAGCAGCCTGGGCATCCGATTCCGTCAGGAAAAAATTGGCATCGGTCAGTACATCTTTGGGCTGTAAAGTTAAAAAATCGTCGGAGCAGGAAGCGGTGGTAGCCAGTATAAAGGCAATTCCCAACCGTATACTTAATGATTTCATATATTTTGATTTAAAAATAAACACCTGATTAAAAACCTAAATTAACTCCCACCATTAGGGTTCTGGGTTGCGGATAAACGCCATCGTCAATGCCGGCCATCATGGGATTGGTGCTGCCTACTTCGGGGTCAAAGCCAGAATATTTGGTAAAGGTGAACAAGTTCTGGGCATTTACATACAAGCGGGCATTTTGTAACAGACCCGTTTTGCGGACAAAATTTTCCGGTAAGCGGTAACCCAAGGTCAGGTTCCGGATGCGCATATAACTGCCGTCTTCTACGTAAAAAGAAGAACTGTTACCAAAGTTTCCGTTCGAATCGGTATAAGCTAAACGGGGCACATCGTTCCGGCCACTGCCGGGCGTCCAGCGGTTTAAAACATCTTTAGAGCCATTTACCACCCCGGTGCCGCCAAAATATTTAAGCGGGTAGGTTGATCTTTTATTTGCGTGGAAAATATCATTGCCCGCTACCCCCTGTAGCATAATATTTAAATCGAAGCCTTTGTAAGACATATCAATATTGCTGCCGTACATGAGGGTAGGCCACGGATTACCAATTTTAACGCGGTCAGCATCCGATAGTACATTGTCGCCGTTAATGTCCCGGAATCTAAAATCGCCGGCTACCGCATTGGGTTGTAAAGTTTTATTTACCTCGTCGTTGGTCTGGTAAATGCCGTCTACAATAAAGCCCCGGTAATACCCGATGGGTTGACCTACCTCAGTATAAGTAGCATTTACGGTAAAAAAGTTGGTAACTGAAGGACCGGTAATGGGTTGGCCTACACCTAAACTTTTAACTTCGTTTCTTAGAGTAGCCAGGTTTCCGCTTACATCAAAACGAAAGCCGCCAATATCGTTGCGATAGCCCAGTAATAATTCTAAACCTTTATTTTGCACTTTACCACCGTTAATAGAAGGCGCACTCTGGAAGCCAGCCTCAATGGAAACCGGCAAACTGATTAACATATCTTTTGTATTTTTGATATAATAATCAGAGGTTAAATAAAGGCGGTTATTCAGGAAAGAAGCTTCAATACCAATATTGGTTTGCTCGCTGGTTTCCCACTTCAGATCCGGGTTACCCGGTTTAGACATGGTGGCCCCAATTACCAAACCCTGGTTAAGCCCTAATACATAATTATCGTTTACGGTACCTAACCGGATGGTGCTTAAATAACCAAAAGGTGTAATCGCATCATTGCCGAGCCGACCCCAGCTTCCTCTAATTTTTAAGTTACTGATAAAGGCAGCATTCTGCATAAAGCTTTCTTCGGTAATATTCCAACCGGCTGAAATTGAGGGGAAATTACCCCATTTATTATTTGGGCCGAAATTGGAAGAACCGTCGCGGCGGATACTGGCCGAAAACAAATACCGGTCTTTAAAAGCATAATTAACCCGGCCCAGGTAAGAGGCCAAAGTATATTCGCTACCGGTACCGCTGGCGCGCCGGTTGTTTTCGTTGCTGCTATTAATAACCCGTATCTGTTCGTTTTGGTATTCGCGGGCCGTTACCCCAATCCAGTTATTGTTATTTTTCTGGGCCGTTTGCCCTATTACCGCCGAAATGGAATGGTCGCCGAAAACTTTGGTATAAGACAGGGTATTTTCAAGTAACCAGTTCAGGCCCTGGGTGTAAGTTTCGCCCAAAGTAGCTTGTAAGTTGCGGTAATGTCCGCGTTCCGCGCGGGGCTCCCAGGTACTGGCGCGGTTATTATTTACATCCAAACCTACGCTGCTCCGGAATTTTAAACCCGGAATAATTTCGTAAACCCCAAAAGCATTACCAAACACCCGGAAATTATTTACCTGGTTATCGATTGATTTTGCGCGGAGGTACGGATTATCGCCTTGGGTGGTATAATAAGCCGACGAGCCGTTTACCACATCTTCACGACCCAGGGTAGGATAAAATTGTTGCGCCAGGTTAAAAATACCTATCCGTAAATCTTGGTTTTGCTGGCCCTTGGCCTGGGAATAAGAAAAAGACAAGGAACTACCAAAACTCAGTTTATCATTGGCTTGTAAATCGGCCGAAGCCCGGCCAGTGTAACGCTTGTACCAGGTTTCGAGAATGGTTCCTTCCTGGTTGCGGTAACCCAGCGAAAGGGCGCCTTTTAATTTTTGGGTACCTCCGTTAACGCTCACATCGTAATTCTGAACCGGCGCGGCGCGGAAAACCTGATCGATCCAGTTGGTGCCTTCGCCAAAAGAGGCCGGATTGGCCCATTCTGGGTTGGGCGCCATGCCGGAGTTGGTATACAATTCGTTGGCCAGGGTGGTAAATTCCTGGGCATTTAAAAATTCCGGTTTTTTCCAGAGTTGCTGCACGCCGGTATAAGCATCCAGACTTACTTTGGCCTGGCCTTCTTTACCCCGTTTGGTGGTAATTAAGATTACGCCGTTTGCCGCCCGGGCACCGTAAATAGCCGCTGCGGCCGCGTCTTTTAATACTTCAATTGATTCTATATCGTTCGGGTTAATTACCGAAAGGCCGTCTACCCGATCCGAACTGCCACTGATACCCATACTGCCGCCGCCCAAAGGCATGCCATCTACTACGTACAAAGGCTCGTTGCCCCCGGTAGTACCTACCCCCCGTATTCTAACAGAGGAAGAACCACCCGGTGCCCCGCTGGTTTGTGCAATAAACACGCCCGGCACTTTACCCTGAATGGCCGAGGTAAAACTGTTGGTAGCTACTTTGGTAATATCTTCGGACTTAATCGAAGACACCGCTCCCGTTACTTCTCTTTTCTTTTGGGTACCGTAGCCCACCACTACAACTTCGTCCAGTTGGGCATTATCTTCTTCCAAAACTATATCTAAGGTCGAGTTATTACCTACCGGTCTTTCCAGGCTTTTAAAACCCACAAACGAAAATACCAAAACCGCATTAGGCGGCACATCTGGTAATTGGTAACGACCATTCTCGTTGGTAGTGGTACCCGTTTGTGTATTTTTGATGGCCACCGTTACCCCGGGCAACGGTTGTTGGTCGGTAACGGACCGGACCGTACCAGAGATGGTAGTAGATTGTGCCTGCAGCATTTGGGGCCACACCGCCATGGTTAGCAATAGCAGCTTAACCACCAGGAGTTTCCAGATAATTTTTTGCATAATAGAATAGTTGGACATGTTAAAAATTAGTGAGCATTAGGGTGGAACAATTAATTAAACTAATCTTAAAAATTAAGCCGGCGCTATTTGCGCTGTATAAAGTCTGGCGATAATTACTTGCCGTATAATATATCTGCAGGTTAGTTACTTAGCTGTTTATTGTAAGCTTGTTGTTTTATTATATTAACTACATCTTTATGTCTGGTCAAAAACATTCTTGAATATTCCCGGGCACGTACACGAAAATAAAAAGCGAGAAGCTTTACCAGTAAAACTTGCATTTTATAGTCGCGGTAAAAAATAAAGAACCGGAAAAGTAGATTATCTGTACTACTAAAAGGTGCTGCATCTGCTATAATTAGCCATTAAATAAATATCCCCGTATTAACCCGGTATTTAAATATGCAGTCCAGTAAGAGATTAATCGTTTGGTGCTAAGCCCTGGTCTCCTAGCAGTTAGCACCAGGAGTTGTCATTCATAATTATGTGCACGTACACGAAGATAAAACTTTAATTAATAAAGCCAAAAAAATAATTTTAATCTTCCGCAAAAATCAATACAACTACTTTAAGATTACCCGGTAAGGTCTGCCTCTTTTTCTATCAGATATTAATCGCATCATGTAAAACAAGCTATTCTTTTTTCAAATTTGCAACCTCTGGCGTTGGTTTGCTTATAACAAGGTTTTATTAGAGCACGCATAATTATTAGGCAGGCAAGATGCTACCGGCATTACGCTCAGCATTTTTAGACTGATACTTAAACATGGAAGACCTAACGTACCCGCCAAGCCCAACTGGAACATCTTTTAACTCCCCGGCCGGAACTCCATATCGTTTTGTGGTAAACCTGAACGCAGATGCCGGAAACGCCCCAATTACCCGCCAGTTTATTGTAACAGCGCAAGAAGCGCCACTTGGTTTAACGCCAGAAGGCGTTTACCACCTTGCCGGTAATACCCACCAGGACTATCTCAATTTTTTTGGCAAGCTGGCCGCCGATTATGGGTTACGATTACCGCAAAACCACCGCGCACAAAAAACAAATTATGCCTCTAAAGTAGCTTACCAGGAAATATTGCGCGAAAACCTGGATGCCGGCATGCACTACGGCTACGGCGACCCGGCGGTGCTGCGGGTAACCGATCCGGCCGACCCGGCGAATACCCTTTATTATGTACTTTCTACTTCTAACGATGCCCCCGATTCTTTCCCGATTATTTGCTCCCCAAACCTCACTGACTGGCAATTTGTGGGTTACGTGTTTCCGGCCGGTAAAAAACCAGCGTGGGCAGCCGATGGGGAATTTGTAAGCGATTACTGGGCGCCCGAAATGCACCAGGTTGGCAACGAGTTCCGGGTATATTTTGTCGCCCGCGATAAACACACCCGCGAATTGTGCATTGGCCTGGCTATCGCAGCCCAACCCGAAGGCCCGTTTATACCGGCCTCCGAACCTATATTAAAAGGGAATGTAATTGACCCGCACGTTTATGTGCAGCACGACCAAACCACTTACCTGTATTGGAAAGAAGATAACAACGATGTTTGGCCGGGCCTGCTCCTGAATTTACTTTACGAACAACCGCATTTAATAGCAACCTTGTTTGCCGCGCCCGCCGATCAGGCTACCGCTTCGTTTCTGGTTACTATCTGGCCCTGGGCGCGTACATTGCTGCCCATGGAGCGTTTTTTAGTTTTGCAAAGTTTAATAGAAGCCGTTATTTCCGTTTATCCGGCTTTTTATAAAACCTTAACCACGCTAGCTACTAATCAAACACCAGATGTAAAAGATAAAATAAGTGCCGTGCAGCAATTTATGAAAACGCCCATGTACGCCCAGCCTTTATCGCCGGACGGTACCCACCTGGTGGGCGAACGCACCCAGATAATTCAAAATGACTTAAATTGGGAAGCGCACCTGGTAGAAGGCATGTGGGTAACCAAGCAAAACGCTAAATATTACTTGTTTTACGCCGGCAACGATTTTTCGACGGACCAATACGGAATTGGGGTAGCTATTGCCGATGCGCCGCTGGGGCCCTACCGCAAAATGGAAAAGCCTTTGCTGCAATCAACCGCCGAGTGGTGGGCACCCGGCCATCCCTCTTTGGTAACGGATCCCAATGGTAAACCTTTGCTGTTTTTGCACGCGTATTTTCCGGGTAAAGCCGGTTACAAAAAATTCCGGGCTTTGCTGGCCGTGCCCCTGCATTTTACCGACGAAGGTGTTTATCTTTCCTGAATATTTACCGGCCCCGCAACTTAACTATCTGGTAATAATATTTAGGCGGGCAACCGGCTAACTTATTTTTAGTTTTGCGTACAGCCGAATATTTCCGGAGTAACTGCTTTAGCCAGCTCCGGCTACTTTCTAAAGAGAACAGCTCTATTAAATTTAAATAAAGAAAATTAGATAATATGGAATACAGAAAATTAGGCCCCTCAGGATTATTTGTACCCGTGCTTAGCTTTGGCACTGCTACTTTTGGCGGCGGTACCGAATTTTTTAAAGCCTGGGGCAGTACCCAGGTAGCCGAAGCTACCCGTTTGGTAGATATTTGTGTAGAAGCCGGGGTTAATTTTTTTGATACCGCCGATATTTATTCGCAAGGTTTATCCGAAGAAATATTGGGCAAAGCCATGGCGGGCAAGCGGGATAAGCTCATTATTTCCACAAAAGGTACTTTCCCGTTTGGCGAAGGGCCTTACAACCAGGGTTCATCGCGGTCACATTTAATTAAACAAGTTGAAGGCAGCCTGCAACGCCTGGGCACCGATTACATTGATATTTACCACATGCACGGTTTCGATGGCAATACGCCCGTAGAAGAAACCCTTCATACCCTAGAAGGATTGGTCCAAAGCGGTAAAATCCGTTACCTGGCCGCATCTAATTTTTCTGGTTGGCACCTCATGAAATCTTTGGCTGTGTCGGAAAAATACGGCTGGACCCGCTACGTGGGGCACCAGGTGTATTATTCGCTGGCTAACCGCGAGTACGAATGGGAACTGATGCCGCTGGGTTTAGATCAGAATGTGGGTGCCATCATCTGGTCGCCGTTGGCCGCCGGCCGCTTAGGGGGCAAATACCGCCGCAACCAACCTTTGCCGCCCGATAGCCGCGTAGCACAAGGCGGTAGTCCGGTGCCCGAAGCCGTAGTAAACGAAGATATATTTTATAACACCCTGGATGTAATAGACGAAATAGCCGCCGAAACCGGTAAAACGGTTGCGCAAGTGGCTATTAACTGGCTTTTACAACGCCCAACCGTAGCCAGCGTTATTATTGGCGCCCGCAACGAAGAACAATTAAGGCAAAATTTAGAAGCCGTTGGCTGGAACCTGACCGTAGAACAAGTTAAAAGACTCGACAAGGCCAGCGAAGTGCCTCCTATTTACCCGTACTGGCATCAGCGGCAAAATACCCGGTTAAATCCGTTACCCAACTTTTACAAACCGGTTTAAGCGGCGCGGCGGGTATGTACTGAGTACCAAAAATTTAATACCTCACAAAGCTGTAAAACTTAGGTTGGCCCAAAGTCTTTTTTTATATTACCCAGGTAAAGAGACTTAAAGAGTAAACCGGCATTTACAGCTATCAACATGCATTATTTGGCTCGGATAAATCCGAATAGGTAAAGTTTTGGTTGATTAAATATTACGCGGGTATTGTACCAAGTGGCCGTGAGCAAAATTCTTTCATTCAGAGATATTTTAATAATTATCCACCTTTTGTATGCACTTTATAAATAAAATATTATTGGCTGGTTTGCTGGCGGTACTTATCTGGCCGGCCGGCGTGGCCCAAACCAAAACCGGTGCGGCAGCCGACCAGGTTAAAATAAGCAATGGTCTGCTACAAGGCACCACCGAAAAAAGCGGCATCCGGTCTTTTAAAGGAATACCGTTTGCCGCCCCGCCGGTAGGTAATTTGCGGTGGCGCGAACCCCAGCCCGTTAAAAACTGGCAGGGCGTGCGGCCGGCTAATCAGTTTGGCCCGCGCGCCATGCAACTGGCTTTATTCGGCGACATGAACTTCCGGTCGAACGGTATGAGCGAAGATTGTTTGTACCTGAACGTGTGGACGTCGGCTAAAACCGGGAAAGAGCGGTTGCCGGTGCTGGTGTATTTTTACGGCGGTGGTTTTGTGGCCGGCGATGGC
This sequence comes from Adhaeribacter sp., assembly GCF_057359045.1. NCBI lineage: Bacteria > Pseudomonadati > Bacteroidota > Cytophagia > Cytophagales > Hymenobacteraceae > Adhaeribacter > Adhaeribacter sp. The sequence goes on along the minus strand of NZ_JBMQUD010000001.1, from coordinate 26,904 downwards.
TCTGAGCCCCGCTACGACGGCGAAAGCATGGCCCAGCGGGGTATAGTTGCGGTTACAGTAAATTACCGGCTCGGTGTATTTGGGTTTATGGCCCACCCCGAGTTAACCAAAGAATCGCCGAACAAAGCCTCGGGCAATTATGGCCTCTTGGACCAAAACGCGGCCCTCCGCTGGGTAAAACAAAATATTTCGGCCTTTGGCGGCGACCCAACTAAAGTTACCATTGCCGGCGAATCGGCGGGTTCTTATTCGGTAAGCGCCCAGATGGCTTCGCCTTTATCGAAAGATTTAATCGCCGGGGCTATTGGTGAGAGTGGCTCTTTGTTATCGCTGCAACCTACTATGCAGTTAGCCCAGGGTGAGCAATTAGGCACGACTTTCGCCACGAATGTAGGCGCAAATACCCTGGCTGCTTTGCGGGCCATACCAGCCGAGCAACTTTTACAGGCCACCGGCAAGCCCGGCGTAGGCCGTTTTCCGGTAGTAGTAGATGGCTATTTTTTCCCGAAAGCGCCCGTAGAAATATTTACAAAGGGGCAGCAGGCCCGCGTACCGCTGCTGGCCGGCTGGAACTCCGAAGAATCGGGCTATAAATCAATTTTAGGGCAGGAGGCGCCCACTCCAGAAAATTACGCCAGAGCCCTGCAAAAACTTTACGGGGAACGCGCCGCCGACGTGCAAAAGTTATACCCCGGCACCACCGAAAATGAAATTATACAGGCTGCTACCAATTTAGCCGGCGACCGGTTTATTGGCTACAGTACCTGGAAGTTGATTGATGCCCACAGCCAAACCAGTGGCAAACCCGTGTACCGCTACTTTTATATGCGACCGCGCCCGGCCATGACACCCGAAATGGGCAACGCTACGCCGGGTTTGGCGGGCGGCGTTATCCGGAACAGCGAACCGGCTGCTAAACCCGCTCCGCCGGCCCGGGGAGCCGTGCATTCGGCGGAGATTGAATACGCCATGGGCAACCTGGCTACAAATAAAGTTTACGCCTGGGCACCCGAAGATTACCAGGTATCGACCACCATGCAGTCGTATTTTGCTAATTTTATTAAAACCGGCAATCCCAACGGCAAAGGGTTACCTAACTGGCCGGCCTTAAAACCCGGCACCCCGGCACCGGTTATGCGCATAGATGTAAACACCCGCCTAGAAACCGATCAAACCCAGGAACGCTATTTATTACTGGAAAAACTCTCGGCCAAATAATAATATTCCGGCTTAACCTTTTGCTGTCTTGATTTTACTTTAGATCCGTTTAGCATTGGATATAAAGCGCCCTGAGCCGTGACAACTCCGCTCAGGGCCGCTAAATTGCTTTTTCAAATAAGATTAAAACACGAAACAGATTCTTTAACAGAAATTTAGCTGAGGCTAAACTTTGTCTATTGAAATAGCGCCTTGGGGTTCCTCCGCTATCACCGGCGAGACATCGGAGATTTGGAAAGGCACTAGGTTAATTTTAAGTCTACTTTTTTACCGGTACTAACCGCCTGGTAAATGGCATCTATTATTTTCAAATCTTTCAGACCTTCGTAGCCGTCCACGGGTACCACAGGCTTTTTGTTTTCCAGAATAATGCCGGCCATTTCTTCCATTTGTACCGTTTGGTGGGTTACGTGCGGTTTATTTAGCTCGCCTTTATGCGTCCGGCCCTTAATGGGGCCATACCCCGTAGAAGGCTGCATTTCAGCAAAACCTTTTTCACCGTTCAGGAAAAAACGGTCGAGGTGGTTCATGTTATAAGTCGATAAACAAGAAGCAACGGCCCCGCCGGGAAAGCCCAACTGGAACTGAATGGTTTCGTCGACGCCGGTTTTAAATTTTTCGGGATTGGTTTTGGTTTCCTGGGCTGTTACCCAAATGGGTTCTTCGCCAATCATGTACCGCGAACCGTTGATGGCGTAAATGCCAATATCCATCAGGGCACCACCGCCGGCCAGTTGTTTGTTTAAACGCCATTGGTTTGGGTCGCCGGCCGTAAAGCCGCATAAGCCCTGAAAAAACTTAATCTTTCCAAATTCGCCGGCCTGGCGCATCCGGATAACCTCCAGGGTATTGGCCTCAAAGTGCATGCGGTAACCCACGAGCAATTTTACTTTGGCCTGGTTACAGGCATTAATTATTTCCTGCCCTTCTTTGGCGTTCAGGGCCATGGGTTTTTCGCAAATAACGTGCTTGCCTGCTTTGGCCACCCGAATGGCCTGGTCGTGGTGCAGGGCATTGGGCGTAATAATGTATACGGCATCAATGTCGCGGTTGTCTTTTATGCGGTCAAAGTTATCGTAGTTGTAGCAGTTCTTGGCCGGAATGTTGTACTTACTTTGCCAGTCTTTTACTTTGGCCGGCGTACCGCTGATCACGCCCACCAGTTTGGCCCGTTTACAAGCCTGCATGGCTTCGGCTACCCGCGTGCCGTAACCACCTAAGCCCATAATGGCTACCCGGAGCACCGGCCCCTCGTAAGGCTGGTTATAAAAGTTAGAAATACTTAAAGCTTCTGCATCGGGCAAAAAAGGCAGGGCCATGGCCGAGGCGGTAAGTTTTTGCAAAAATTCGCGACGTGATTTCATAACAACAGGTTTATGGGATTAGGGGCTATATTTTTAGTGATGTGCTTAAAGATAGGCAAAAGATAAGTAGTCTAATTCGCCCTTACGCAAAACAAACGGGTTAAGGTTATTTCTTATCCTGTATTCCGGCGTAAAGCCAAACAGGGCGAGCGGTTTTGGTGTTATTCATACATTGACCGCAGTAATTTGACGAATACTGAGTGGCGTTTTTTATAACTGGTTATTTGCCTTGGCGTGTAAATAATCTTGTTTTTCAAAAATTTTTATACCAAACCCGTAAGGTGGGTTATAAGTCATTACCCGAAAAACAAATGTATTATCTGCAAAATCAGTATAAGCAGATAGAAAAGCGACACCCTTTAAATTGGTTCCTTCTTCTAAGAGGTGCATCTTTTTACGTTTAATACTTTTGGTAATCTTACGCATAACCGACTCGCCAAAATGGTTATACAAAATACGACTGGTGCTGTGGGGTAAAGAATAAAGCACACACCAAGCTTCGGCACCGGCCTCGGCATTGCCAACTTCTGCCGGTCTATATGCCCAAATTGTTCTGCCCATCATCTTATCCGTTGGTTTATTATCTACCATAAACGTCCAACCTTTTTTCGTCAGTGCTGGGGTTATCGCGTCTGGGTCCATCTGTCTGAATGCTAATAATTCCTGCACCGATAACGCTTGCGCAACACTTTGTAGAGCATAACCAAAGAAGAAAAAGAAAAGAAATACGGTTCTCATACCAAGCAATTTTAACAATGAAACTGTTTAATACTAAATAGTATAAAGTACCTTCCATAAGGCAAATACAAATTATTCCCGGCTTACCCGTCATTCCTGATGGGAATCTTCTGTATTGAATTCAGCGTGCTGTTTATTACCGGTTTATTCATCCCACACAGAAGTTTCTTTTGGAATTCTTCGAATTCTACTGAATGACCGATGGGGGATGCTATTTGCTGGGCTGCTATGGAATACACTATGTACTATTGGATATAATATTTATTTCAAACATTAAGGACTGCCCCAATCGTGATTTTTATCAAAAGGTACGGGGCGGATCATCGCGCCATTGGAGTGTGGTATAATTAGGGCCAGATTACTTTTGAATATTTGGCTACCAATTCCGGTCGCAGTGTCGGGTATGCCTTCCGCCAAAAATTTTCGATATCCGTAACAACAACCAACGGCTTTAAATCCGGCGTAAGCAAATGCAACTCTACCGGCATCTCCCCTGCATCTACTACCGGCTGTTCCCGCCAATCCAATACATCCTGCAACCTGATTTCTAAAACTGGCGGCGCGCCGTTAGCAAAATATTGCAACTCCATAGCAGAATTATCGGGCAACGTAATTTCTGCCGGAGCTAAAATATTCAATTGTAGTTGCTGATTTGGGGTTAAAAATTTCTGCAGAATCAGCAATAAATCGATGTCAAATAAATCTTCCGGGTCTTCAACAGCTTGCAAAGCCGGGCGCAGCCATTCCCAGTTGGTGGCCAATAAGGTAGGTGTACTCACATCCGGCCAGGTCTCCTGGGGGCGCCATTTACGGAGACTGAGTACCCGGTTTTGCCATTGGGTTACGGCTTCTGAGAAGTTCAGCAGGTCTTCTCCTTCGCGTTTCAGGGCTTCTGATATGGCGGCGGGGCGGTGTTTGTCGTCGGGAGTGGGCAGGGGTTTGCGTTGCAGTACAATGCTCCCGATGCGCAAATCCGAGGAAGCGGTGAGTTCGCCGTCGGCGGGGTCCCAGGTAATGGTTTCCTGTTTCTTCACGAGCGGGGCCAAATCTTTGGGGTTCAGCGGCGAAGCCAGGAATATTTTACCCATCCCCTGCCTAGCATCCAGGTTGGCTACGGCCAGCCAGGGGTCGTGGGCCAGGTCGTCGCGGTGACCGGCCTGGGCGTACTTGCCGTTGGCCAGCTGGAACTGCGCGTTGTTGCCAGGGCGGGCGCAGGCAATGCGCTCGGGGTAGCAATACGCCAGCAGCACACCGGTCTCGTACGGGTCTATCGTGCTGTTATCAGGCGAAATCTCGAATAGCCGGCGGTACTGGGCAGCAATCTTTTCTATTTTCTTCAGGCCTTTACCGCCTACGTTTTCCTGGCGGTAGCGGCGCAAAGCTTCAATCCGAAGATTTATATCGATGCCGGCATCGCGGGGCAGCGGGTCGCGCTCTTCCAGGATGGCGGCAATATCGGTAGCCAAAGCCAGTTGGTCGCTTTCTTCGGCGGCCAACAGCATGTGGGCAATGCGCGGGTGCGTGGGCAGGGCGTGCATTTTGCGGCCGTGTTCGGTAATCCGGCCGTGCTCCAGGGCATTGAGCTGGTGCAGGGTTTCGGTGGCTTGCAGCAAAGCAGCTTTAGGCGGCGGACTAAGCCAGGTAAGCTGATTGATATCGATAATGCCCCACGAAGCCATGTCCAGCACCAGCGAGGCCAAATCGGCTTCCAGGATTTCGGGGGTGCGGTGCGGCGCGAGGCGGGCGTGGGTGGCTTCGGTCCAGAGGCGGTAGGCGGTGCCGGGACCTAACCTACCGGCCCGGCCGGCACGCTGGTCGGCGGCGTCTTTACTAATTTGCACGGTTTCCAAGCGCGACAAACCGGAGTTGGGGTCGAAGCGACTGGTTTTGCCATAACCGCAATCTACCACCACCGATACGCCTTCAATGGTTAAGCTGGTTTCGGCAATGGAGGTCGCCAGCACCACTTTGCGTTTGCCGTTACGGTCGGGCATAATGGCGGCGTATTGCTTGTTGGGCGGCAGCATGCCAAACAACGGATGGATGGCAATATCGCGGGAAAGCTGGCGGCGCAACAAGCCTTCTACTTTTTTTATATCGCCTTCGCCGGGCAGAAACACCAGCACGTCGCCGACTTTTTCGCGGAGGGCGCGTTGCACGGTGCGGGCGGTCAGGTCGGGCAGCAGCGATTCGTCCAGGTCGCCGGTGTAAATGGTTTGAACGGGGTATTGCCGCCCCTCGCTTTGCACCACCGGGGCATTCAGCAAACCCGACAGCGTGGGCATATCCAGCGTGGCCGACATCACGAGCAACCGCAAATCGGGCCGCTTGGTGCGCTGGGCTTCGCGGCTCAGGGCCATGGCTACATCGGCGTGAATGCTGCGCTCGTGAAATTCATCGAATATTACCAACCCTACGCCCGCCAACCCATTATCGGCGTGCAGCATGCGGGTTAAAATGCCTTCGGTTACCACCTCAATACGGGTTTGCGCGGAGGTGCGGTTCTCGAAGCGGATGCGGTAGCCCACCGTTTGCCCCAGCTCTTCGCCGAGTAAAAAGCTCATGCGTTCGGCAATGGTGCGGGCCGCTAACCGCCGGGGCTCCAGCATTATTATTTTCTGATTGGCCAGCCAAGGCTCGTTTAGCAAGGCCAATGGCAACAAGGTACTTTTACCGGCTCCCGGTGGCGCTTGTACAATCAGCGTGTTGCGGGTGGCGAGGTGTTCTTTAACGCTCGGGATTATTTCCCGAACGGGTAGGTCTATGGTGAAGGGATTGAAGGGCAAGGATGAATATTTGTTATAATTAATTATTCTATAAACCACAGCGGCTTTACCGTGCAAATATCGGTAATTCTTTTGGCAAATGTACTGGTCCTCCCCCTACCCCCTCCGAAGGGGGACTTGGTTAGCCAGCTTTTTGGGTGCTATCGCCGTTAGGGTCTTTCTTAACCCTTTTGTTTTTCGTTTTATAAATTTTCCTTTTGATGAAGCAAACCAAACAGCAAAAAAATCAGAAGCAACCACAACGCATTTACCACGATATTTCCAGTAGCCGAAAGTCCCCCTTTGGAGGGGGTTGGGGGAGGATTTTTATTTATTCCCGTTCTCCTCTATCCAAATCTCCAGCGTTCGTTGCACATTCGGCAAATCCTGCATTACTTCCGCATCCGAAAAACGAAGTACGGTAAATCCCAATGCATTTAACGCCGCATCCCGTTGTATATCTGCGTCGGTTTTAAAGTTATGCGAATAGCCATCCACCTCAATAATCAATTTTAATTTCAGGCATACAAAATCAGCAATGTACGCTCCAATGGGGCGTTGCCTTCTAAAACCATAACCACCCAATCGTTTACCTGATAGTAACTCGCACCATAACCTGATTTCGGCTTTGGTAGAATCGTGGCGCAGGTTGCGGGCAAGTGGTTTTAAGTTTTTGTTGTAGTGGTTGTTTTCTTCCATATTCTCCTCCCCTACCCCCTCCCAAGGGGGATTTATCGGGAATACGTAAATTTTATAATGGTAGTAAAATATAAAAGGAATGCGTCAGAAAGGAGTAGCAACCAGGCTTAAGCGGTGGCGGCGCATGTCCCCCTTGGGAGGGGGAAGGGGGAGGATTTTATAACTACACTTTACGTATATTGATACCGGCACTGGGCTACTTCACAAACCTGGTCGATGCCTTTGGTGCCCGAAATGCGGTAAACCAGGCGATGCTCATCATTAATCCTCCGCGACCAAAAGCCTTTTAAATGATGCTTTAGCCCTTCTGGCTTGCCAAATTTACTAATCGGAGTCCGGTGGATAATAGTTAATAATTCGTTTATTCTTTTTACCATAGCCGGGTCGGTACTTTGCCAATACAAATATTCTTCCCAGGCCTGCGCCGAAAAAGTAATATTCATGCTAACTGGCTTTTTCTGGCTCTAAAGTATCCAAAGGAAATTGGACGACCTGGCCAGCATTTAATTGGGAGATAGATTCTTCCAGTTTGGTGCGGTTGGCTGGCGTAGAAAGCAAGTAGTTGGTTTCCTGTAACGCATTATATTCTTTCAGGGAAATAATTACGACCGCATCATCATTGGTGTTATTACGCGGCACAATAATGGTTTCGCCAGATTGGATAACCTCATCGAGATAGGATTTAATGCGGCTGCGTAAACTGGTTATCGTTATGGCTTTCATAATACTGCTTAATAAAAGTGGTCAAATGTACTAAATATCGTACAGAATTTTGTACACTTTTGTTCTATTTATTCAATAATGTTACTACTACCATTTCATTATAAATACTAAATTTGCAATTCGCGAATCGCGAATTAAGAACAAAGATAATGAAGAAGCATAATGGAATGCGGCCGCAGGATATTGTAGTTTTACTAAAGATAGTAGCATTCAATAATAAAGAATGGCGTAATATAGATATAGCTCATGATATTCATATAAGTCCTTCTGAAGTTTCTGAAGCACTAAACAGATGCAAGATTGCCGGACTTATTGACTCCAAGAAAAGAAATGTTAATATTAACTCCTTTAATGAGTTTATTATATACGGTTTAAAATATGTTTTTCCTGTTGAACCAGGTGCAGTTGTTAAAGGAGTTCCTACCGCACATTCTGCATCGCCTATAAAAGATTATATTGCACCAGGTAACGATATTTATGTTTGGCCTTATGCTAAAGGTACTCTTCGTGGACAAGCTATTGAACCACTTTATAATACTTTACCTCAAATTGTAAAGGAAGGAGATTTATTTTACGAACTTTTAGCCATCGTTGATACCTTTCGGGTGGGTCGGGTACGGGAAATAACGATTGCCAGAGAAGAATTACAAAAACGGCTGAGCCATGATTAGTGCGAATCTTTTAATGCTGCAAACGGTGGCGGCCGGTTTAGGCGATTTAAAAAACGAAATGGTATTTGTGGGAGGTGCTGTAGCCGAACTATATGCTGAAAACCCGGCTGCATCCGAAATACGGCCAACGCTGGATATAGATTGCGTAATTTAATTAAGTTCCAGAATAGCACATGCGCAATTGGAAGATGATTTACGAGCCAGAGGATTTACCAACGATACTTCTCCGGGAGCGCCTATTTGCCGGTGGCTATACAAGACCGTGATAGTAGATGTAATGCCCACCGACGAAAAATTATTAGGCTTTAGTAATAAGTGGTATCCGGAAGGGATTGAAAATAAGACAGTAAAGAAACTGCCCGACGAAACAGAAATATTTATATTTTCTCCGGCCTATTATATAGCGGCCAAGTTAGAAGCCCATAAAAACAGAGGTGGCCAGGATTTAAGACAAAGCCACGATTTTGAAGACATTATCTATATTTTAGATAACTGCCCCAACCTGTTAGAAAGTATAACTGGGGCAAACAGTACCGTAAAAATATATTTAAAAGAAGCATTTACCAGCTTGCTACATAACAGAAGCTTAATCGAAGGCGTGGAAAGTGCTTTACCCTATGGTGCCGGAGCAGAAGCAACCGATATTATTTTAGCCTTGATGCAAAATATTGCGGACCTAACCTAAGCGGATGCGGTAGCCCACTGTTTGCCCCACCTCTTCTCCGAGCAAAAAACTCATGCGCTCGGCAATGGTGCAGGCCGCTAACAGCCGGTGTCCAGCATAATTTTTTCTGATTGGCCAGCCAGGGTTCGTTTAGCAAGGCCAGTGGCAACAAGGTACTTTTACCGGCTCCCGGCGGTGCCTGTACGATAAGCGAGTTCCGGGCGGCCAAGTGTTCTTTAACGCTGTGGATTATTTCCCGAACGGGTAAATCGATGGTGAAGGGGCTGGGGCAAGGTTTATTTTTTAAACAAAATTAAGGAATTAAAAAGTTTTGCTTAGAAAATAAAACAGGGCATAACTGTAAAGGACATTATTTGAATAGATTAATTTGAAATTAGCACCCTAAAATTAATAGATTAATTATTAGCTTATTCTATTAAATTTAGTTTTATTTATTATTTGAAAGAATGGTAAATTAAAATATATTCTTTTACTAATTTTATTAGCTTTAACTCTCTTGTTAGTATTTCAGTATTTTAAATGAGAATATATCAGAGAAATATAATAATCTAAAAATAAGTATATTAGGCTTTTTAAATACAATAATAAATATTTAAAGCTGAGTTACTTTTAATGGATTTATTAAATATAGGATTAACCTTTAATGCAGGAAATGACTGGGAAGCATTTTGTCATAGCTGCTTGATTATGAAACACCAATTTCATAATTATAAAAAAGTTGATGCAATTGATGGAGGTGATTATGGTTTAGATGGATTTACAGTTGTGGGTGATGTTTACCAATGCTATTGTCCAGAAAAAGAATATAATGATAAAGATTTATATGACCATTTACGAGATAAAGTACGCGATGATATTAATAAGCTAAATACTTATAATAAAGAAATTTCTCAAATTTTAAATGGTATTAAAATTAAAACATGGCATTTTACCACACCTAAATTAATATCCACTCCTCAGTTTATACTTCATTGTAATAAATATGAAAAGATTGTTCAACAATGGGGGCATACTTTTATTGATAAAAATTTCAGGATAGGATTTAAAGATATTGAATATTTCAGACCTGAAGTTCCTAAAATTTTAGACTCCTATAACAATACGATTTCTTTTAAACCTGAATTGCCAGAAAATAGCTTGATAAAAGATTTTAAAGAAAAGAATGGCAATAATATTTTAATAACTAATGCATTAAATAAAAACAGCAAATTATATCCACAGAATTCAATTGATTATACAGCTCAAATAATTAAAAGGACCGACTTAACTGTTAAAAATTATCTAATGGGTGAGGATATTAAGAAAAAGTGGTCCAATATCTTAGACACAGAATATGAAAGATTTTTAGGGGTTGTTTCTTCTCTTGAAAATTTAGTAGAAATGAAAAGTACTTTACCAATTGAAAATAAATCAGAAATGATTGACGAATTAAGAGTTTTAATAATTGAAAAATTATCTAAGGAATTTCCAAGATTACTAAATGAATCAGATAAGGAAACTCTAGCTTCCTCAATTATAGCTGATTGGCTAATGCGCTGCCCTTTAGACTTTGTTTAAAATGGAAAAACAAAAGTATCATTTTACTTTTACAAAACGGGCTATCCCACTATATCCTAACTATCGACCAATGTATAAGATTTCTCTTATACTAATTATTTTACACATTAATGGATATAATGGAAAGGCAAGTTTATTGAAATTACATTTGTTTTCTTGGGCACTGAAGTCTCATTCAAATTTAGAGGCATTAAAGATTTTTGCTACATCGAATTTAAAGAAAGGGATTAATTTTTTTGGAATTGAACTCACACTTAATAGAGCACTACAATTAGCAATTGCTGAAGGATTAATTGAGTATAAAGATGATAAGTATGGCCTCTTATATAAAGGAAATCAATTCATTAATAATATCCTCCATAACAAAGAAATATTTACTCACGAGAAACAAGTGCTTAAATTAATAGGCAAAAAAATAACGGATAAAAAAATGGAAGATTTAAAAAACCTTTGGAATAATGCTTAAGATAAAAGCTTTAAAAATAAACATTGTAACTGATAAAGGTTTATATGGAACTCCAATTATTCCATTTAAAGAAGGGTTAAATATTATTAAAGGAGATAATTCTACTGGAAAAAGTACAGTATTTCAATCAGTTCTTTATGGTTTAGGACTTGAAGAGCTAATTGGGGGTAAGAATGAAAAGACAATGCAATCTGTATTGAAAAGTGAAATACTTAATAATAACAAAGTAATAGATGCAAATGGTAATGAATCATATGAAATAGAGGCAAAAGTTATTGAGTCACATATACTATTAGAAATAGCTGGAATAAAAACTATTACAATTAGAAGATATATAACAAGTGAAAATAAAAAAGCAGGATTAGTTGAGGTATTTGATGGACCAATGTTGACGAAACTAGGCCAGTACGATTATAAACCAATGTACGTTCATGACCCAGGTTCCTCAAAAGAAGATAATCCTTTTGGATTTCATCCATTCCTAGAATCACAATTAGGTTGGAATTTGCCCGAAGTTCAATATAAAGATGGGAATTTTAAAAAATTATATATCCAAAATATTTTTCCTGCTTTTGTAATTGAACAAAAAGGAGGATGGACCGATTTCTTAGCCTCAATCCCATTTTATTCTCTAAATGATAAAGAAACAAGGGCAATTGAATTTATTCTAAATTTAGATTCTTCGAGCATTTTAAGAAGAAAATCTGAAATAAAACAAGAAAAAGCCAATATTGAACTTGAATGGTCAAAACTATATTATGCATTGAAAAATTTTGCTAGGAATATAGCATGCGAAATTAAAGGCGTAGAGGAAAAACCACATGTTATTCTTTCACAAGATTCAATCTATTTAACATATTCAAATTCAGAAGAAACAATATTATTAAGAGAGTATGTTCAAAGACTTTTAACAGAATATGATACCCTATTAAAATTAGAAATTCCTACAGTAGGTGAAGTTGCATTAGAAAAAGAAGTCGAATTAAATTTATTAAATGAAAAATTAAGTACTTTATCTATCAATCTAAATGCAATAATACATCATAAAAATACTGAACTAGAAAGGTATTATTCCTACCAAGAAAGAAAAAAGGAACTTGAAAATGACCTTAATCAAAATAAATATCATAAAAAAGTAAAAGAAAAGGGTGCTGAACAAGGTCTTCTAGTTGCAAATGATATATGCCCTTATTGTGAGCAGAATTTAAAAGATTCTTTATTGCCAAAGGAGTTAAATCAAATTCCTATGCAAATCGATGATAACATTTCATTTCTTGAATCACAAATAAGTTTAATTAACCTTTTTATAAAAAATTTTAATTCTGAGAATGATAGGGTTGAATCTCAATTAAATGGTTTGAATGAGGAGATTACACAGGTTAGAAGTAGAATAAGAAGTCTTAAGACACAATTAACTAGTGATAACAGATTACCTTCAATTGAAATAATTGAAAGACGAATAAGATTAAAAAGCAGACTAGACCTCTACACTAGTAGGTCAAATGATTTTCCTTCTTTTCAAGAGAGTTTTTTAAACTTATCTGAACAATGGCAGCATATTTTAAGCCAAGAAAGTAACTTATCAAAAGCCTTATCACAAAATGATGAAAATAAATTACGAGACCTACAATATTTATTCAAAGGTTTACTTTCATACTTTAATTATAGAAGCAAATCATTAGGTGATATACATATTTCAAGAGAGACTTTCTTACCTGTTGTTGAAAGATATTCCTTAAAATTTGATTCATCAGCAAGTGATTTTATTCGTGCTATTTGGAGTTATACATTAGCTTTAAGAGATGTTTCTATAAAATATAATGGTAACCATCCCAACTTTTTTATGTTTGATGAGCCAGGTACTCAAGAAACCGCAAATATTGATTTAAGAAATCTTTTTGAAAAAATGGGAAAAGCTGATGGTGCTCAATCTTTAGTTTTTTGTTCATTTAAACAATCAGAATCAACTTATAAAGAAAGTACTACTGGAGTTAATTTCAATTTAATTGATTTAGGAACTGGGAAGTATATAAAAAAATTAGAAGCCACTAATTGATTTTATACGCTCTCAGGTGATAATACTTAACAGTGTACAATATGAAATACTTTTTCTTCATTTAAATCAATAATAAAAAACATGTCAGAGTGGATGCGATTAAAAATTGCTGAACTTAAGTTTTATATACAACATCCTGAATATAACAACATAATTGAAAATACTTTGAGAGAATTATTCAAAAATGGGTGCACATTATTAATTGGACAATCAAAAAAATCTTTATATAAAAATGAAGAAAAAGAAGGAGTTATTTTAATTGATGTTAGTGAAGAAAGAAATAGATTACATATTCTATGGGATTTATTTCATGAATATGGTCATCACTTGGATAAATTAAAACTAGACAAAAATGATTTGGATAATAGCGAAGAAATAAATAGACGAGAGAAAACTGCATGGCTATTTGCAGATGAAATGTTCTTGAGATATCCTGAATTGAAAGATGAAATTAATAACTATTTAGAGTATAGAGCCTATTGTTTAGATACTTATCAAATTACAGATTATCTAGGAAAAGTTTAATAAGTACTACCTATTCTTAAGTCCCCAACCCGCCATTTCGTTTAGTACCGGCCCGAGCGCCAGCCCCTTAGGAGTTAAACTGTATTCTACGTGCGGAGGCACCACGGCCATGGCTTTCCTAGTAACCAGGTTATCGGCTTCCAGTTCTTTTAAATGCTGAATCAGCATTTTTTCGGTAATGGCCGGAATACACTTTTTTAACTCGCTGTACCGCTTGGTGCCCGGCAATAAATGAAAAATAATAAGGGGTTTCCAGCGGCCGCCTATTTTGCTCAGGGTAAAGGTAACCGGGCAGTCGGTGAGGGCAGTGGTTTTATTCAGGTTATTCGTAGAAGCTTCTTTTACTTTGGTCATGATGATGCAGCGGTTATAAGCATACCTACTTTGGGGTAAGTACTTGTCTAAAAGTAAGTACAAATATACCTTTGGCCCATCAAAAATCAAATAAAAATAAAAAGATGAAATACGTAGTAACCGGTTCTTTAGGACACATCAGCCAGCCCCTGGCGCAGAGATTAATACAGGCAGGCCACGCCGTCACCATTATCAGCAGCAACCCCGATAAAACCGCGGCCATCGAAGCCCTGGGTGCAACCGCCGCCATTGGCTCGGTAGAAGACCCGGCCTTTTTAGCAAAAGCTTTTACCGGCGCCGATGCCGTGTACACCATGGTACCGCCTTTCTGGGGCAGCTCCAACTGGAAACAGCAAATTGCCGCCGTGGGTCAGCATTACGCCGCGGCCATTAAAGCAGCGGGCGTAAAATACGTGGTAAATTTAAGCAGCGTGGGCGCGCACCTGCCCGAGGGTTGCGGACCCGTAAGTGGTATGTATTACGTTGAACAGGCCCTGGATGCGCTGGCAGGCGTACACGTAAAACACTTGCGGCCGGGCTTCTTTTATTATAATTTCCTGAACAATGCGGGCATGGTAAAACACGCGAACATTATTGGCGGCAACTACGGCCCCGATACCAAACTCATTCTGGCCGATACCCAGGACATAGCCGCGGTAGCCGCCGATGAATTACTGAACCTGAACTTTACCGGTAAAAGCTACCGCTACATCGCTTCCGACGAACGCACCACCCACGAAATTGCCACCGTACTGGGCCAGGCCGTGGGCAAACCCGCTTTAACCTGGGTCGATTTCCCGGATGAGGCTACCTTAGCCGCCATGCTGCAAAACGGCCTACCCGAAGACAATGCCCGGAATTACACCGAAATGGGGGCCGCCGTCCGGAGCGGCGACATGTTCGCGGATTACCGCCAGCAAGCAGCCAAACCTACCGGCAACGTAAAACTGGAAGATTTTGCCCCGGCTTTTGCGGCGGCGTATGCCCAGGTGTAGGTTGGCAATATTTTTAAGGGGCGGGTTTTGGCTTGGGAGCAGGCTCCTTGTTCTTGTTTGTGTGGTTGTTTGGGTAAATCCTCCCCCTAACCCCCTCCAAAGGGGGACTTTTCTGGCTGATGGTTAGGTTAGGAGTATTGTTCTATAGCGGGCAGAAATTATATAAATAATTAGGCTTGGGTTAATTAAAGCTTTAGCAGCAGCGGGAGCACCGCATACAGTTGAATGGGGAACCGCCCCCCTTTGGAGGGGGTTAGGGGGAGGATTTTTATTTACCTATCTCCGCAACTACCTGCTTTGCCTTTAGAAACTGAATATTTTATTTAATTTGATTCC
The DNA here is from genome assembly GCF_057359045.1 of Adhaeribacter sp. NCBI lineage: Bacteria > Pseudomonadati > Bacteroidota > Cytophagia > Cytophagales > Hymenobacteraceae > Adhaeribacter > Adhaeribacter sp. Next base: position 11,752 of record NZ_JBMQUD010000001.1, on the reverse strand, counting down.
CGCTCTCTTCTATCCAAACCGCTAACGGACGTTGCACATTCGGTAAATCGGGCAGCAACTCGGTAGCAGAGAAACGGAGGACGGTAAAACCTAATTCGGTTAAATATTTATCCCGGGCGGCATCTTCTTCCGTTTTAAGGTTATGCGAATAGCCGTCTACTTCAATCATGAGCTTTAGTTCTTTGCGTAAAAAATCAGCGATATAATTGCCAATCGGGCGTTGCCTGCTGAAGCCGTAGCCACCTAACCGTTTACCGGATAATATTTCGTACCATAATCTGATTTCGGCTTTGGTAGAATCGTTGCGGAGAGTTTGAGCCGACGACTTTAAGTTTTTATTGTCGTGATTATTTGCTCCCATACTGTACTAGCCTCCCCCCTCCGAAGGGGACTTAAGCTGGAATACGGAATATTTTTTCAAGTCGATGGCAGCGGATAAGCTTATTTACTTTCAGGAATAGGATTTTATGAGAGCGGTTAATTCTTCCTGAACGGTGCGGGTGGCATCGGCATCGTACCAGGCTTGCACTTTGGGGATAATTTCCTTTAGCGTCAGGCCTTCTGCTTTCCAGCGGAGCTGCTCGGTTTGCAAAGGCGCGCGACGCGGCCCCCAGGTGCCTAATTCCTGCAAGTCCGGGCTTAGCACAATTACCTTAGGTATCGAGCGCCCGCCATCGGTAAGGTAGGCATCCATTAAATCCAGGTGTTTATCACGCAACAACAACCGCAGTTTAATTTTTTCCGGTACCGCTTTTTCCATGGCAGCCAGCATCGGCACATTAAAAGCGGCATCGCCGCACCAGCCTTCGGTTAGTACGAGCCAAATAGTAGGAGGCGCTTCCTGCAAGGTTGTTTTCAGGCTTTCTGAAACCTGGTAATCCGCATCAAATTTATCCATCAAGGTTACATTTTTCTGGGTGTAAGGCCGCATTTTCTGGGCGGCTTCGTCCTGGGCGGGCATACTAAGTTCGTGGGCCAGGTGTTGCCGGTAACCGGCGTAGGTAAAAGCAGAATTTATCAGGTCGTGGGTGAAAGCAAAAGTCATGTTAAGAGGCTATTTTTAGGTGCAAATATAGCCATTCTCTACGCGTACCAAGTGCAAATGGCTGATATAGCAGAATGCGCCCTACTCTTTTACCCCGTATAAATTAATATTTTCAGGTATTTTCCTGCCTTGTTAGGTTTGGTCGGTTAAACCCTGCTGCGGCATAAAGGATACTTCTTAGGTAATCGCCAGCAGTACTTTTTCCTCGGGGGTAAATAAATCGGTGTTTTTCCAGGCATTTAATAAAAAGCCGCTGTACCGTTTCGCCGTTTTTCAGGGGGCCTTTGGTGTGCATGTCCAGGCAAAAATACCCAGCCGGAAATCTGGGAAGCCCTTATTTTTATAAGCTCTTTGTGGGTTTTGGATAACGGGGTGCCGGCGAGGTACGTTTCCAGGCCGTACCTAGTTTTTGGTCGCCAAAGGTTGATTTTCCAGGATATCGATGCGCTTTGCCATAGCTTTCAATTTTTGGTTAAAATTATTATTTCCTGACTATAGGCTAAGAATGTGCGTTGGTAAAAGCTTAAAATGGTTTAAGAACACTTTTCACTTCTGGTGCCGCTCCGGTAATCGGGGGTTAAACCTAATAAAGAAGCGCGTAAGTAAATTTTGCCTTATATGATTTGTTATTAAATTGTCTGTCCTGTTCAGGTAAAAGAATCAAAATAAAATTACCCTTCTCTTAGAACGCTGCTGCATATAGCTGTTGCTACTTAAAATGCAGCTACTCCCGTAAAATATTTAGCTAACCCGTCCACATCCTGTTTTGGTTTATCGCCGTTAAATAATCCGGAATGATACTGATAAGGACATGGGAATTAAAAATGTGCCGCCAGGCTTTGTAGTCTTTTGCTTTTTGTTTGCTGGCTGGCTAACGGCTTGCCAAACCAGTACGGCCCCCGCTGGTACCACCAATGCCGCCCCTACCGAGCAAAAGCGTTTATCACCGGAACGGGTAGATATTCGGGGAAGCATTATTCAGGATAGGTATAACCAGGGGCAGGTAATGTTAGAAGTAGAAGGCGTGCCTTCGCAGAATTCGCGCTATAACCGGGCGTTTGTACTGGTACTACCCACCACCCAAATAGTTGGCCCCGATGGTCGTTCGATCAGTTTAAGCGAGTTGCGGCAGGGCCAAAATGTGGCGGTTTTGTTACGTAGCGGTGGCCGGGGTACCCTGGAAGGCATAGGTATTGCCCGGAAGGTTTGGGTAGAAGAAGCTTTTTAGATTACTAAACCAGCTTAATTTAGGTAAGCGGTTGCTTCATGGGTCTACTTTTTTACCTGACTGGTGCAGAGTAGGTACAAAATAGACATCTGCCCTACCCCATGTAATTTCCCCTACAAGCCTTATCTTGAGAAAGGATTAGAAAAGGATTACTTACGCTGCCTCCAATTCTTTACCATCCAAGCCTCCCACGAGCGTTATAAATTCGGCAAACTCACCTGACCATCTCACCCGAAAACCGCAGCCCGACTAAATAATCCTATATATTTACCTACACCCGATATACAATCAAGCGCATTCATTATTAAAAAATAACTAATATTTTTAGCAATTATTTTTTGTTTGAAAATATGTTTTACTATTTTTGGCAGCATTACAACCCTTTATCTTAAATAAATTAAAATAAATATTCTTTTAAATAATAAAACCGACCTATATAAAATCATTTGGCTAAATATATTAGCGAATAATTTTATAAATTAAAAAGGTATAAATAACTAAAATACCTATTCTTTGTAATTAGGCAAATGAAGGCAACTTATAATAATCTAATTTACTAGCTAAGACTCTATCGAATAGCAATGTCTTTAGCCTAGAAGTTTTGAATCTAATTTATTCAGGTATAACAACTAATTTAATTATGCTTATGCGGGCAGAATATTTACTCATTATTCCACCTTCCTCTTCTGTTAGCAATGTAGTACTCTCTTTAAAGGCGAAGCTCGGTAATAAAATCAATGATTATCCTGGCCGCTACTCTCAACCCCACCTTTCTGTTTTATGGGTTTATATGGATGATAGCCTGGAACCTATTTTATGCAGGTCACTACAAAATATATTAGCCCAGGAGCGCCCAATAACCCTAACTACTAATGGTATTAAATACTTTCCTACAAGCAAAACCATATATCTGGGAATTGAAGAAAATAGGTTGTTCGAGCAAATAAGTAGGAACATCGGGAGAAGTTCTTTTATCGCTGGTTTGCCAGGAGGGTTCAAGAGTTCAACGTATGTACCGCACCTTACCATTGGCCGGAGTTTAAATTCCCATTTTGATGCTACCTGCCATTGGTTAAAAGAATATTCTTACCAGGAAAGCTTTACGGCTAATTCTGCTATTTTATTGAAGAAATACGATGAAGGCAGGTATATTCCGGTGCAAGTGTTTTCTTTTTGCGCAATGCTTTCTGGTCAGCTTTCCTTTCTATACCTTACCAGGTAAGAATTTAAACAAAGCTGTAACCGGTAGTTTTATACGGACAGAATCAAAACCCGCTGTTAATATAACTTAAGTTATCGTTAAGCCCCTATATTGCTTATTCCAAAAAGCAAACCCTTATTTGCGAATCAAGATGCCGCTCCCTAACTTGCTGGCCGGGCGTGGCGGGCAAAAACGTTAAGCCAACCTAATCCCAGAAATTAAGTATCTGCTTAAAACAAAAACGACAAAATGGCTTCCGGACTACTTGCTTTATTAGATGATATATCGGCCCTGGTAAAAGTTAGTGCCGCCAGCCTCGACGACGTGCCTGCGCAAGTAGCTAAAACTACGGGCAAAGTTTCGGGTATTGTAATTGACGATACGGCCGTTACGCCCAAGTACGTGGTGGGCCTGGACCCTTCGCGCGAGTTATCTATCATCTGGCAGATTGCGAAAAAATCGCTGATAAATAAAATTATTTTTCTAAGTCCGGCCGCGCTGCTATTGGGGTTCTTTGCCCCCTGGGCCATCCAACCTATTTTAATGCTGGGCGGCGCTTATTTGTGTTTTGAGGGCTACGAAAAAGTGCATTCCATGTTTAGCTCCCACGCCGAGGAACACCAGGAAAGCGAAGGTTTAAAAGTAATTACGCCGGAGGAACTGGAAAAAGAGCGGGTTACCAGCGCCGTGCGTACCGATATTATTCTTTCCGCAGAAATTATGGCCATTGCTTACAGTCAGGTAACCGGCCAGCCCTTGGCAAACCAGATAATTGTAATGCTGGCGGTGGCGGTATTTATTACGGCCGCTGTTTACGGGTTTGTGGGCTTAATTGTAAAAGCCGATGACTTTGGGGTGCACCTGGCCAAAGAAAACCATTCGCCGGGCATCCGGAATTTTGGACGAGCCATTGTAAAGTTTATGCCTAAGTTTTTGAAAATATTAGGCTATGTGGGTACGGCGGCTATGTTGTGGGTAGGTTTCGAGATTATAACCCACGGCGTACCGTTTCTGCATCATTTAATAGAAAACATAGAACATGCGCTGGCCAGCGTACCAATTCTGGCCTGGTTAGCCGTGGTACTGGTTTGTTTGGTGGGCGGCCTGATATTAGGATTTATTATTGAAAAAATAGTGGTGCTGGTGCGCAAATTATTCCGGGGCAAAACGGCCGGCGTTTAACCAGTTGCCCCTTACCTACCCTTTTTAATGTAGCTACAGCGCTTTGTACGCGGGCAACTTTTTTTGCGGTAAAACTTAAGCTTAAATTATTATTTAAAACATCTTACCCCGGCTTTCTGCCGTACCCTTTACTAAAAACACGTTATCATGGAAACATCCCAAGCCGCCAATGAGGCGACCAAAACCCTTAAGAGTTTATTCAGTAATCCGTCGGAACTGTTAGAAATTTTTAATGACCCAGGTAAAAACGGACTTGCTTTTTACAAAGCATTATCGAACAAAGACAAACAATATCTGGCCTTTGCTGCCGGTGCCGGACTGATTATTTACGGTTTGGTGCTCCGCCGCCAGAGTCGTTAATTTCTAACCCGGGCTTACCCCATTTAATCTTTAAATTACTACCTGTAATAAATGCATAAAACCAAAATAACCGGCTAAAAGCTGGCTATTTTGGTTTTGTTTTTTATGGCTGCACGCTGTTCATTCTCCTGCATTCTGGCCATAATTATTTTTTGTACCAGACTGTCCGGCAAAGGCTTTTCCGGGGTAAAATGAATAGAAGAGCCAACAATTTTAAAGCCCTGCAACTCGGTTTTAAATTGCGCCCGTATATTTTTACCTACGCCATACAAGGCCAGGTGTTTTTTTGAAGCCTGAAAATAGATGAGCGGCCCCAGGTATTTATAACCCGGCATACCGTAACCAATAGATTCTGCGGCCAGCGGTGCCGTTGTTTTAATAATGGTCCGTACGTTTTCTAGAGCCAGGCGGGTACTTTCCGGTAAGGCTTGCAAGTAGCTATTTACGTCCTCGGCTACGGTGGTTTTCTGGTTATCTTGCATGGGGTTTAGGTAAATTTACCTTACAAATCTACATTCAATCAACCTTAAAATAGCGGTGCAAAACCGACAATAAAAGGGTCGTTTGCGACAACTAAGAAAATTACACTTACCCTGGCTTCAGTAAAATTTACCGGTTACCAACCAGGCGAGATTGAATATTTTGACCCGAACAAAAAGCTATTCTGCTTTCTTCGCTGGTACGTTATTTATTTGGGTAACCGCTATTTCGTTTGTTTCGATGGTGCTGGTTTGGGTAACCGGCGCCGCACCGGGAGCAGGTTTTAAATTTACGTCGGCTTTATCGGTTAAGAGGTCTGCTTGCACTTCTGCCGGAGTGGGCGCGGCGGCCGGGTCTTTATCAGGTTCGACCGGTATATCCAGTTCGTCGAGAACCGGGTGGGTAGCTGATGATACTTTGGTGCTTTGGGCTCTTACCTCCGTCGATACCAGTTCACCATCTTTGTCGCCGCCAAATTTACCTACTACGGTGCGCAGTAACGACTCAGAGAAGCGATCACTAAAACCCGCCAAAAAGGCAATCAGCCAGATAACTTCGGGGTTTACAATGCCTGTGCCTTCCTGATGCCCTTGAATAGTAACCAAACCCACTTTTATAACCAGGTAAGAAATTACGCCCATAATAATACCGGTTAAAGGGCGGGCAAATAACCACCTTAAGGGTTCGTTTAATTCGCGGTCGCCGGCGTTGGTAAACCGGTAAAGTATCGCCGAAAAACTCCCGATAATACTCCAGAGCAAAACGGGCACCGGAATATTTAAAATATTAATTTTAAAGTTATGGTCTATTTTGCCGTAAACAGAGCCTGCCCAGAGAAATACGCCCAATAAAAAAACACAGCCCAACGACACCAGCACGGCGTACATCCGGATTCTTTTTCTCCGTTTTTTTTCTTCTTTATAATTGTTAATAGCGTGTTCAATACGGGCTAAACTCATATCAATAATGGTTAACTCCCGTTGCGTGTCGGCTTCGTACAAGTTACCAATGTGGCCCAGCAGCAAAGGCAATATTTTTTGCAGAAACACTTCATCCGATACTTCCAAAATTAACTCGTGCTGCAAATCACAAATTTTGCTTAAGCAGGTATTCCGGAATTCTTCAATCGGGTCGCCGCCCAGCTCTGTTTTTTGCTGTTGGTACTTGCGCCTGGCCTGGGCTACCCGTTCCAGCTCTTGGTAAGAGTTTTTGCGGTCGGCACTCACCAGGTTCGACAATGATTTGGCAATTAAGGTGGCGGTATAGATAGAATTGAGCATGATATAGAGGGCAGCTAAATGCGTTAAAAACGAATATCAACAAGATAGCAGCGCCACTTGGCATTTCAAATACCTAAAATCTAGTATTTTACTTCTTTTTTTATAAAATTATAGGCTTTACTTTTTATAATACTGTTTATTTAAACAACTTATTCTAATAGTCAGGTTAAAACAGGGAAAATATTGCTGGCCCTCTGGCGCAGAACCTTAGGCGTAAGCGCTCGTTTGGTCAGGAAAGAAGTATTGGTATTGATATTTATTTATAGGTAGCTCATGATTGAACGCCAGGTTTACCGCATGCCCCAGGCCGGCTCTATTAAACACCTGCATTTGAGTACAGAAACCCTGTCCCCGCCTGGCCCCGACGAAGTATGCGTGCAGGTAAAAGCTGTAGGGCTAAATTTTGCCGATATTTTTGCCATGCAGGGCCTGTACAGCGCTACGCCCAAAGGTTCTTTTATTCCGGGGCTGGAGTTTTCCGGCGAAATAATAGCCATGGGAGCCGCCGTTACTGATTGGCAGGTTGGCGACAAAGTAATGGGAGTTACCAAATTTGGTGGCTATGTATCGCATATAAATATTCATAACCGCTACGTGATACCGCTGCCAGCCAACTGGACCTTTACAGAAGGGGCCGGCTTTTTGGTGCAGGGCCTTACGGCATATTACGCCCTTACTGAATTGGGTAACCTACAATCTGGTCAAACGGTGCTTATTCATAGTGCTGCCGGGGGCGTGGGTATTCTGGCCAACCGCATCTGCCAAAAATACGGGGCGTACACCATTGGTACCGTTGGTAGCCCTAATAAAATTAAGTTTTTAGAACAGCAGGAAACCTACCAGGCCCTGATTCTGCGGGATAAAACTTTTCCGGCAAAACTAAACCAGGCACTCGCGGGCCGGCCGTTAAACCTGATTATGGAATGTATTGGAGGTAAAATTCTACAACAAGGCTGGGAAGTCATGGCTCCCATGGGGCGCATGGTGGTATACGGCAACGCCAGTTTCTCCAGCCACAGTGCCCGCCCCAATTACCCCCGTTTAATCTGGCGTTTTTTGCAGCGGCCCAAAATAGACCCGCTGCGGCTACCTACCTTAAATAAATCGCTGCTGGGCTTTAACCTTATTTACCTTTACGAGCAAACCGATATGATGCACCGCTTGCTCAACGGCTTGCTGGCGCTGCAACTGGTGCCCCAGCATATTGGCCACGTGTATGCTTTTACCGAAATGCCCGCAGCCATTTACCTGTTTCAGCGGGGCCAAACCGTAGGCAAGGTGGTGGTAACAATTTAATAAATGCATCAGGATTATTTTTACCACAAAGCCTTGCCCGAAGCAATGTTTGATAGCAACAGAAATGCTGTTGGTATTTGCAAATGTTACGTGACCTGTCTATTTTTTCTTAACTTGGTTTTAGTTCGACAACCTGCGGTACACCTACGGCCTACAATTAATAGTAAGCTCATGGTTTTTCAAGTCTGTCACGTATAATCTGGTTTACTTCCGTTTACCACTCATTTTTCTATCTAAGAACAAACGCATGATTTTAAAATTTATTCCGGCTTTTACCCTGTGTTTAGGCATTTCGGTGTTAAGTGGCTTTGCACCGCCCAAAAAAGAAAAACCCAACCCGGAAATCCAGCAAATGTTGAAAGGTATTTCGGCGAAAAACATTGAAGCGACCATTCTGAAGCTGGTGTCGTTTGGTACCCGCAATACCCTGTCGGTACAAGATAATCCTACCCGCGGTATTGGCGCGGCACGCGATTATTTATACAGCGAGTTTCAGAAAATAAGCCAGGAATGCGGCGGTTGCTTACAAGTAGAAAAACAAACGTTTTTACAGCCCCCGGCGGCCCGGGTACCCCAACCTACTAATTTAACCAATGTGTACGCGGTGTTACGCGGCACACAGAATCCGGAGCGTGTGTACGTGGTGTCGGGGCATTACGATTCTATGTGTACCAGCCCAACCAATGCCGATTGTGATGCCCCCGGTGCCAACGACGATGCCTCGGGTACAGCAGCGGTCGTAGAAATGGCGCGGGCCATGTCGAAACACAAATACGATGCAACTATTATTTTTATGGCGGTGCCCGGCGAAGAGCAGGGTTTGCTGGGGGCCACGTATTTTGCACAACAGGCCCTGGAGAAAAAAATGGATATTGAGGCCATGTTTACGAACGATATAATTGGGGGGGTAACTACTTTTAAAAATGCCGCTAATCGCCAAACGGTACGGGTATTTTCAGAAGGCGTGCCTTCTAACGAAACCGAGCAGCAGGCCAATACCCGGCGGGGCACCGGCGGCGAAAACGATTCGGCCTCGCGGCAACTGGCTCGGTTTATTAAAGAAACCGCCGACCTGTATTCGCCTAAATTTGGGGTAACCATGATTTACCGCCGCGACCGGTATTTACGCGGCGGCGACCATATTCCTTTTCTGGAACGCGGGTTTACGGCTGTGCGCATTACCGAAACGAACGAAGATTACGACCACCAGCACCAAAACGTACGCACCGAAAACGGCAAATTTTACGGCGATACCCCCGAGTTTGTCGATTTTAACTACGTGGCCAATGTTACGCGGGTAAATGCCGCCAGTTTGGCCAAACTGGCCCTGGCCCCGGCCCGGCCTAAAAACGTGGGCATGGTTACGGCCCGGTTAGGCAACGATACCGAACTAAAATGGGATACCAACACCGAAGCCGATTTGGCTGGTTACGAGATTGTATGGCGCGACACCACCAGCCCCACCTGGACCAATGCGCAAGCGGTAGGCAACGTTACCAATTTTGTAATGAAAGGCATGTCGAAAGATAATTTCTTTTTTGGCGTGCGTGCCATAGACAAAGCCGGTAATAAAAGCCCGGTAAGTTTTCCAAAGCCTGTCCGGTAGAAATAATACAACGAGTGCTTGTATGAATTATGAATTAGAAATGTTCTTTATTTCGATTTCGTGCCCTTTTGTATAGAATGGAGATGCAAATAATCCGTTTGGCCAGGTACCAGCTTGCTTTAACCCTGTAGCAATATTATAAAGGGGTGGTAAAATTGACTTTTAGTTTTACCACTCCTTTACCACCTGCCAGCATCAGACTTTAATATAAATTCTTTTCTTATCCAGGATATAAGCTACCAGCCACATAACTAGCATATAGATAATGGCATACAGCAACGAAGCATTTTCGCCGGCGAGCCAGGTTGCAAACAAGTTCTGGTACAGCCACCCGTTCAGCGCCGTACCCTCTACCTGGATCAGGCTCAGCATTCTGGCTACCATGCCTGCCAGGGCATAAATAAACAAAGGGTTTTTACCAAAAGCTTCGAAAAAAGTAGTCCACTTTTTAAAGCCGGCTACCTCCACCAGCAGCATAATGCCCGCCAGCACCATCAGGTCTAAGCCTACGGTATAAAGCACATAAGAACTGGTCCAGATAGGCTTGTTTATTGGGAAATAAATATTCCAGAAAGAGCCAACCGCCGTAAGCACCACTCCGGCCAATGCCAGCCAGATAACAGTATTTTTGTTATTACCAGCCTTCTGTATAAATCGGCCGGCAAAATAGCCCGCAATAACGTTTACCACTGAAGGCAAAGTGCTTAAAATACCTTCGGGTTCGAAAGGAATACCGTAGCCTTTGTACAAGTTTTTAACCGGTAATAAAAATATATCGAGCTTTAAAACAGCATTGCCCTCCAGTGTATACGGGTCGGGTTGATTACCAAATACATACAAAATACCCCAATACGCTAGTAAGGCCAGCGCACTGAAAATAAGCGCTCCGCGTATTTTAAAATAATGAATAACCAAAGCTGCCAGGCCGTAGCAAAGCGCAATTCGTTGCAACACACCCATAATGCGTATTGCCGAAAAATCAATCAGTTCGAGTTGACCATTGGTGCGGGTAACAAACGGGAAAGCATTCAGGAAAAGGCCTACCAGAAAAATGAGCGCCGTTCGTTTAAATATTTTACGGAGAAATTTGCTTTCCTGCTGCTCAAATCGGCGCATACTAAAGCTTAGCGCATTGCCCACCACAAACAAAAAAGTGGGGAACACCAGGTCCGTAACGGTAAACCCGTGCCATTTGGCGTGCCGGAGCGGCGCATAAACATATTCCCAGCTTCCCGGCGTATTTACCACAATCATCAGGGCAATGGTCATACCCCGGAGTACATCCAACGACAGGTAGCGCGCTAAGTTTGTTTTTAAAGTTGGGCTTTGGGCCGCCGTTGTAGTTGGGTAAATTTTAATCATGCTAATTAGTTTATTAGGGGTGATAATCCGGAAACAAATTGGTATAAAAATAACTTACAAGCTTGCTGCTTGCCGGGTATATACCAGTAGCTACACAAAGCTTAATTTAGGCCGACGTAAACAATTTACAAAACTCCGGGCAGTTTCCCTTTTTAAAACAAGTAAAATATTACAGGTTAATATTTTTTCCTCAATTTCAGGATACCATAAATACTGCAGCATGTATGCTACGGGCCATAAATATTCCTGCTCCGATATTAACCTATTTACAGTAAACTTCAAAAGCAACGTTAAAAGAACCGGCTAAAAAAGTAGTTTTGTAAGCTGAATTTACTACAAACACCAGGTCAAAAATAAATTAAACCATCCGTACTTGTCCTGCAGGAAGCTTCTATTGAGTTACTGGCACTTTGGACAGAAGATTCTTTACACCATGAGTCTGTTTAGCATTCTTAAAAGTGCTTCTGGCGGCCATTGATGGTGTTATCATCGCCACGCAGTTAGCGTTCACCTGACTTCTTGCCGATGAAAACCCACGGCAAGAGCAGACTTTGATGAGATTTTCAAAACGCTAAACCGGTTCAATGACTAAAGTGATAAACCAAAATATATCAAATTAATTTTGTCCAGGTACTTAAAAAAGAAGATAATGCTGGCTTTATTTTTTAAATATTTTGAAAAGTTTAATCTGGGGGTGAAGTTAGGTGGCAGC